>JANXML010000191.1 GCA_025354645.1 Arcicella sp.
TGATGGTCAGGTATTCCTGCAATAATGTGCCTAAATTGGGGTCATCTTCGGCGAGTAGAATCTTTGTCATTTTGTTAAATTTGGTTTTACTGTAGCTCGAAGTGGCACTTCGAGAATCCGAGTATAATTTTTCGTCCATTCTCGAAGTGCCACTTCGAGCTACAGTAAAACCAAATTTAACAAAATGACAAAGATTCTACTCGCCGAAGATGACCCCAATTTAGGCACATTATTGCAGGAATACCTGACCATCAAAGGCTACGAAACCACTTTAGCAAAAGATGGCGATGATGCCCTCACGAAGTTTGTCCAACAAGCCTTCGACCTTTGTATTTTTGATGTAATGATGCCCAAAAAAGATGGTTTTACGTTGGCAAAAGAAGTCAGGATGTCGGATAAAGATACGCCCATTATCTTTCTGACGGCAAAAGCCATGAAAGAAGATACCTTGCAAGGTTTTAAATTGGGTGCGGATGATTACATGACCAAACCTTTTTCGATGGAAGAACTATTGGCTCGTTTGCAGGCAGTTTTGCGTAGAAGCCAGAAGGTAGAAGAGCAAAATGAAAAGGTTACAAGTTTTAAAATCAAGGATTTTGTCTTTGATTCTGATAAGCAAACGCTCATTTTTAACGGTGAATCTCAAAAACTAACCGTTAAGGAATCTGAATTATTAAAACTCCTTTGCGAGAATATCGGCAAGCCTGTTAGTAGAAGTTTTGCCCTTAAAATGGTGTGGGGAGACGATACCTACTTCAATGCCCGAAGCATGGATGTATATATCACGAAATTGCGTAAATTTTTGAGAGAAGACTCTGGTATTCAAATAGTTAATGTGCATGGGGAAGGTTTTAAACTGGTTACTTAATTTAATAATTTTCAATGTTCAATAATCAATGTACAATTTTCAGGTAAAAAAGTAAAAGTTCGTATAATTTTTCCTTGAAAATTTAGCATTGAACATTTAACATTGAACATTGCATTTTTTTAAACATTTTTCCTCATACCTTTACAACACAATCACAAAAAGGGGTGCCTCATAACAACGGGCTGAGATTATACCCATTGAACCTGATGCAGTATAATGCTGTCGAAGGGAATTTTGTCAATCACGCAAAATATAATGGTTTTTGTACGTTAAATCTGACAGGATTTGACTCCTTTATCTGTCTTAAAAATTTTCAACCATGAAAAATTTTAAGAGCTTTCTTTATGAATTATTTTCTTTCGCTCGTGTGTCTGGTGGGGACACCAGCCACGGGACGGGACATTTCCCGTTCCCCGTTCCCCGTTCCCCGTTCACCATCCTCTCTGTTTACTGTTTACTGCTAACTGCAAACTGTTCCTTCGCTCAATTCTCCATTTCTGGAAAAATCACTGATGCCGAATCTGGAAAAACCCTTTCGGGAACAACCGTATTGCTGGAAAATTCTACTCGTGGAGCATTCTCCAATCAGCAAGGAGTTTACAGCCTAAAAAACTTAAAATCAGGTAATTACGTTTTGAGAATTAGCTATTTAGGATTTGAAAAAATTACTAAAAATATTGATTTACAGAAAGATGAAACGCTTGATTTCGTTTTGCAAAAAACCACTTTCGTTGCTGATGAAGTAGTCGTAAATGCCACTCGTGCCAATGCTAATTCTGCGATGGCGTATTCCAATATTTCAAAAGAGGATATTCAAAAACAAAACCTCGGGCAGGATATTCCGCAGCTCCTCAACTTTACGCCTTCGTTGGTAACTACCTCCGATGCTGGGGCGGGCGTGGGCTACACGGGCATCCGCATACGAGGAACAGATGCAACTCGAATCAACGTAACCATCAACGGAATTCCCCTCAACGATGCCGAGTCGCAGGGGGTTTATTGGGTAAATATGCCCGACATGGCGAGTTCGGCAAACTCAGTACAAATTCAGCGGGGCGTGGGAACTTCCACCAACGGAGCTGGGGCTTTCGGCGGAACGGTCAATCTTTCTACCAATGAGTTTAGAAAAGAATCTTACGCAGAACTGAACAACTCCTTCGGCTCATTCAATACTTGGAAAAATACAATTAAGGTTGGTTCGGGATTATTGAAAAATAAATTCACGATTGATGGTCGTTTATCAAGGGTTTCGTCTGACGGTTATGTCGATAGAGCTTCTTCCAATTTGAAATCATTTTATCTTTCGGGGGCATATTTTGGTAAGAAGTCATTTGTCCGTTTGAATATATTTTCGGGTAAAGAAAAAACGTATCAGGCGTGGAATGGCGTACCAGAAGCCACCTTGAAAACTAACCGAACTTACAACGCTTTTACTTACGAAAACCAAACTGATAATTACCGTCAAGACCATTATCAGCTGCTTTCATCGCACATTTTGTCTCCCGATTGGACGTTTAACTTCAATCTCCATTTCACGCACGGCGAAGGCTATTATGAAGAATTTCGAGCTGGAGATACATTTTTACAATATGCTTTACCGAATGTAATAAACGGCACAACAGCCCTTGAAACAAGTGATTTTGTTCGTAGAAAATGGTTGGATAATAATTTTTACGGAACAACTTTCTCTTTTGATTATCAAGGAAAAGGCAAAATTACGGCAAACGTAGGTGGCGGATACAACAAATATGACGGCAATCATTTTGGCGAAATAATCTCCGTAAAAGATGCTCCAAAAGTGCCAGCGGGTTATCGTTGGTATGAGAATAATGCAACAAAGACGGATTTTAATTTATACGGAAAAATCAATTATCAATTATCCGAAAAATTGAATGCTTTTGCCGATTTACAAATTAGAACTGTTGGATATGACATGAAAGGAATTGCGGATAAACGCCAAGATATTACTCAAAATTCGAGTTATACTTTCTTCAATCCAAAATTGGGTTTGACGTATCAAGTGGCTGAAAATACAAACATTTACGGCTCATTTAGCGTAGGCAATAAAGAACCCAATCGTTCTGATTTTGTGGATAATGCTCGCAAAGCCCCTTTGGCTGAAAACTTGAACGATATTGAAGTGGGTTTTAAAACCCAAAGATCTAATATTGCGTTCTCGGTAAATGGTTATTTGATGAACTATAAAAATCAATTGGTACTCACAGGCAATGTGAATGATGTAGGCGAAGCAATCCGTATAAATGCACCCGAAAGTTATAGAATGGGCGTAGAAATTGAAACAGGCATCCAAATATGTAAAACCTTAAAAATCAATGCAAATGCAACATTTTCAAATAATAAAATCAAGAATTTCAACGAAACAATTGTGAATTATGATGGAGGAGCAAATGCAGAAATTAAATATGCAGAAACGGATATTTCTTTCTCGCCAAATGCAATTATTGGCTCACAAATTTTGTATAATCCACTCAAAAATTTAGAGTTTGGATTTTTATCAAAATACGTAGGCAAACAATATTTGGATAATACAACTAACGAAAACCGTAAGCTAAGTTCATATTTTACGAATGATTTGAGAGCAATCTATACGTTGAAAGGCAAGGTTTTGAAAGAGGTAAATTTCAATTTGTTAGTAAATAATCTTTTCAATACTTTGTACGAATCTAATGGGTATTCATACAGTTATATCGCTGATAAACAGACTATTACGGAAAATTTCTATTTCCCACAGGCAGGAACAAATTTTATGTTTGGGGTTAATTTGAAGTTTTAATTTTTTTAATTTAACCGCAAAGACGGGAGGACGCTATGAAAATGGCTTTCTCTGTCAAATACGAACGCTGGATGGGTTCAAAACCCATCCAGCGTTAAAAATCAATTAAATTGCGTCCATCCGTCCTTGCGGTTACCATCACTTCACAAACTTTTCTTCAAACTAATTTCTCGCTTTTGATTAATCGGGAAAAGACTGAATTGTGCATTCACTTCAATTTTCTCGGCAATTTTTGTAAAAACTACGCTCGGCACAGCAATATCAAAATCGGCTAACAAAACTTTGAATGTAGCATCCAATGTGATAACGTTCGCTTTTTCATCAAAAGTTAATCTTCCATCAATAATTTGCATTTTCTGTTTGCCGTGCATTTCCATTTCCCCAACCACACTCACACTTGTGTTTTGACTCTTTTTCCAATCAATTGCTTTCGAGATTTTTCCTTTGAAAATAGTATATGGGAATCGGTTAGTTTCCAAATAATTTTCATTAAAATGTTCCTGCATTAATTTATTCGGAAACTCAAAATTTCGCACATTAATTTTAATGGCAATCTCATTATTTGCCGTGTTCAAAACCGCTACCGAAGTCTTGTTTACTGCCGCAATATCTTCTAAAACCGCCCGTGAAAAAAAGCGAATATAGGATGATTCTTTGGAAATATAAATCTGCTGAGAAAAAGACGGTAAATCATTGATTATTAGTATAATAACAAATAATAACCTATTGACAAATTGCTTATTTTCCATATCATTTCGCTACTTTATATTGATTTCTGTATTTCTTTCCTAAACCAAAACTACGCCCCAAATTGAACCCAAAATGAATGCCTCCATCCGCCCAAGTATCAACGGTTTCAGCGATAAATTGCTTCTCGACCATGCCTACTGAATTGGTAAAATGCAATGAAAAAACGTGTCCGCCTGTCTCAATATCGAAACCAAAAGAGAGAACGTTTGAATATTTTTTATCAATTTGATTGGGTAAAACGTAGTAATATTCGCCCACAAAAGCGGTCCGTTTCGAGAATTTATATCGCCCCGCAATTCCCACCGAAAAAACATCATTTGTTTCATCATTGACATTATTTCTGTTTCGATGGAGATAGGTTGGCATTAATTGTAAAGAAAAATTATTGCTAAATTTCCTCGCAATCAGGGCTTGGGCAGCGTAACTATATTTCGAGATTTCCGTTCGTTGATCTTCGAGCGAATACCTGAACATATCCGCATACGCAGCCCCAAACATCGTGATTGTGAAGGGTGTTCCGCCTTCGGTTTTTTGACGAAGAATTTTATATTTCGTAAAAACATTCAACATTTTTTGCTCTGAACTTCTGCCAATTCCAACCATCAATCGGTCAGTGATTCCATAGTCGAAACCCATGTAAATATAGCCTTGGTCAAGCCCAAAAGCCTGATACGAACCCGAATTGATAGCCCCAAAGCGATGCGAAACTCGATACGCCAAATGATGAGCCGTTTCAGTTTCAACCGACTGCCCGCTGATAATTCGAGTGGCTTTGAATGTGGCAGTTACGGGTTCGGGAGATTTGTCGATTGTGATAAGATTTAACAAATCATCTTGGGCTTTCATCGTAAAAGTGGTCAATACTAAGAGTGAGAGTAATAATGTTTTTTTCATAAATTTATTTTATAAGTAATTAATAATGAAGTAATTGGCGGTCGGTGGGCAGCTTTCGGCGGTCAGCAATTGGCTAAAAATCTGTCAAAATCCGAAAGCTGATTGCCGACCGCCGAAAGCCGAACTAAGCCTCAAAAACCCTAAGTTTTGTCCCTGCACTCAACAATTCTATTTGATACATTTTCAAGGCAGATGGTGCGGGTGATTTTGTTACTTTTCCCATCAAATCAAACATAGAGCCATGATTAGGACAGTAAAAATCATTAGTATCTTTCTGAAATTCAACCGTAGTGCCTTGATGCGTACAAACTTTTGAAAGAGCAACATACTTGGCATCTTTCGAGCGAGCCACAATTATATCTCCATTATACAAATATCCACCATCAACTTTTAAGGCTTTATTGGCATCCAAAGAAAGGTCAAGTGTAAAGTCAATTTTACCATTTTTCACAGGGTCTGGATTGACACTTATTGTTGGTAAAGCTTAATTTAAAGCCTATTGCCTTGGCAGTTTTTGCACTCAAACAAGAAATTTCTTCTGCCGATAGTCTGGTCATTGCTCAGAAATTATCCAGCAAAAAAGGTGTAACTGCCTCAACCGTCAATCGAGTTGCCAAAACCGTTAGTGTAACTTTCCACGAAGATGAAACATCAGAAATTGCCTTGAAGCAAATGGTGGAATCATCCAATTTTCAAGCACAAAAAATTGATTTTGCATCCTTCACAGGACCTCAATGTCCCGTTCCTTCCGAATACATTGATTTCTTCGTGAATGCGAAGAAGGCTCTTTGTTTTAGGTAAAATAATTAATTTGTAACGTAAAAACTTTTATGAGAAAATTGTATATATTATTGATAATCAGATTGTTAACTGCTTATAATTCCTTCTCACAACTTTATTCAACACAAATTGCTGAGGTTTTATCCGTCAAATCAACTTACGTTTTCATCCCATACGTCAAGAAGTAGCCTTGCCCGATTTATTCAAAATCTAATCGTAAAAGGCAGGCATTACGGGCAATCTGACTTTTATATTCATTTATAAATTTTCTTAAACATGAAAAAAACAATGCGAAACATGGGGGCATTCCTCATGGTGGGGTTGCTTTTGTTTGCTTCTTCTTGCAAAAAAGATGAGGTTGTAACACCGCCAAAATCACTTTACGAACGCTTGGGAGGCAATGCCGCCATCTCAGCCGTGATTGACCAGTTCATTACCAACGTTGCGGGTGACGCACGTATCAATGCTTTCTTTGCCGATGCAGCCTCGGATGCAACCCGTCTGACAAAACTTCGCAACAACCTTATCAATCAGGTTGGACAAGCCACGGGCGGAACAGAGAAATACACAGGACTCGACATGAAATCGTCTCACGCAGGAATGGGTATCGAAGACTCACATTTTACGGCTTTGGTGGAAGATTTATCTTTATCGTTGGATAAATTTAAAGTGTCAGCTACTGAGAAAACGGAATTATTGACCGCATTGGCAGGTTTGAAAGGAGACATCGTAGAAGGTCCAAAAACGCTTTATGTTCGCTTGGGTGGAAACGCTGCGATTAGTGCCGTTATTGATGATTTTCTCACGAAAGTAGTGGCTGATAATCGTATCAACTCATTTTTTGCTGCCACAGTTGCCAGTTCAGCTCGTGTAACAAAATTACGTAACAACTTGATTAATCAAGTTGGCGAAGCATCAGGCGGACCTGAAAAATACACAGGACTAAGCATGAAAGAATCTCACAAAGGCATGAAAATCACCGATGCACAATTCAATGCTTTGGTAGAAGATTTACAGGCTTCGTTGGTAAAATTCAAAGTAGAATCAAGAACTAAAATTCAGTTATTGGGTGCTTTGGGTGGCATGAGAGCCGATATTGTTGGGCAGTAGTTTTACAGTTATCAGAAAGTCCAATTCTTGAAGATGAGTTCCATTTTGCTACTAATTATTTTCTGGTAATTGTTTACTGATAATTGTTTACTGATAATTATTTACTAAAAGAATTTGTATATTTCAAAGAATTACTCTTCATCAACATTAAATTTTTCATAATAAAAATTAATTATTTATACCAATTCTAAATTAGGATATTTATCTAAAAAATACTCGTAAATCACCCCAAAAATTATCATTCTCATTGTAATTTTGCAGTCCGAACAAATCAGGCAAATTTGGTATTGTATAAAACTGTAATTGTTTAATTTTCAATTATTTAACAAAACTTTTCAATAAGACGTTTTGTTAGTATTGAGTCGGAATTGTAAGAAATTATGCAAAATATATTCAAATCATTTAGTCTATCCCATAAATCTGCTCCCTTGGCAGTGCGTGAACAGGTTGCTCTAACTGAAACCGAAGTAAAAGACTTTTCTATCAAAATTAAGGATTTATTTGGCATTCAAGAGTGCTTAGTTGTCTCTACGTGTAATAGAACGGAGGTTTATTATACTTCTGAACGTGATTTAACTAATGATTTAATTAAAACGCTATTGGTACAAAAAGGCATCATTGAAACCGAATCCTATTTTGTACATTTCCAACAATTTAATATTCAAGAAGAATCAGTAAAACACCTTTTTAGAGTGGCTACGGGTTTGGAATCTAAGGTGGTTGGCGATTTGCAGATTCCTAATCAAATTAAGCAATCTTATCAAATTGCGGCAGATTTAAACATGGCGGGACCTTTCCTTCACCGCTTGATGCACACCATTTTCTTTTCCAACAAAAGAGTTGCCCAAGAGACTTCATTTCGTGATGGAGCCGCTTCAACTTCTTATGCAGCCGTTGCCTTAATGGAAGGATTAACCCAAAATATTAATAACCCAAAAGTATTGATTTTGGGTTTAGGAGAAATCGGAATTGATGTTTGCAAGAATATGGCAGACAAAGAATTTGCAGAAATAACGGTGATGAATCGTACTCGTGAAAAGGCTGAAAAAATTGCTTCGGGACGAAATTTTAGAATTGCGGATTTCTCTGATTTGGAAAGAGAAATAAGAAGGTCTGATGTGATTATATCTTCGGTAATGACTGATAAGCCTTTGATTACCAAAGAATTAATTGACAGAATAGGCATACTTACTTACAAATATTTTATTGATTTATCCGTTCCCAGAAGTGTTGAAGACAGCGTTGAGGATATTTCAGGAGCATTGGTTTATAATATTGATTCCCTCCGTGAGCGTGCCGATGAAGCACTTCGCATTCGGATGGCTGCGATTCCAGAAGTAGAGCGAATTATTGAGGAAGCCATCGTTGGATTTAACGATTGGTCGAGAGAGATGGTGGTTTCGCCAACGATAAATAAACTAAAAAATGCACTTGAACAAATCAGGAAAGAGGAAATTGCGAGGCATTTAAAAAATCTTACGAACGAAGAATCGGAGCGAATCGAAAAAATTACGATGAGCATTGTTCAGAAAATTATGAAATCGCCAGTACTCAATCTTAAAGCCGCTTGCAAACGGGGCGATGCAGACCAATTGGTTGATGTGATTAACGAATTATTTGATTTAGAAAAACAGAACGTTGGATATATACATTAAAAAGTGCTTTCTGAGTAATTAAACAGTACTTCAAATTAATTTACCCAAAGACAATAAACGCATTATGGCGAGGTTGTTTTTGGGTAATTTTTTTTATTACGGTATATTGCAAACTGTTTAATTGCTTTTAAACAGTTTAAAATTAACTTCATTGAACGGTAAAAAAGCTATAATTTTTAAATAAAATAGCAATATAATTAAACGAAGAAGATATTAATTGCTTTGAATTATTTATTAGTGGTTTTGAAAGTTAAATCATAATTATTTTATACAGTTAAGAATTTTAAAAGAAGAATAAAAGAGAATCATGGAACAACATAATCTATCTTTTTTTACGGAATATTATCAATTCTATATTTTGGACTCTGAAACAAAAGCTCAAACTGATGCGGCTGACTTTTGGAATGACGAAGCCAATAAACGCAAGTTGGCAATTGGCGATGGACTTTTAGGTGTGACAGTAGCAAAATATGCAGAAATTAAGGTTGAAGTTAAGGTTTTATCATCTGAACCAAGCGAAGACAACGATGCTGACCATATTGTAGAAACCTCTCTAAATCTGTTTTCTGGGCTTTTACAGATAAAAAACTGTACAAATTATGATACGGTGTTAGAATTAAATTTAGAAAAAGGAACTTACCGAGTGCGTATTTCTTCTTTCAAATTATGGACAGTTGAAGGCGATGCAGGGAATGATTATTACGTGGTGGAAATTTGGAAAGCGAATTTTACTAACACAAAAATTTTGAAAGAATACTTACGTAAAATTGAATAATGATTTTATTAGCGTAAAGTTATATCACGACTTTGTCAGATTGGGAAGACACTTTTAATTTGGCAAAATCATTATTGCTATCTTTGTAAAAAAACAATAATAAAATGTTAGATCAATTAATCCCATTGTTGGGAATGCGAGTAGATAGTAAGGAAATTAAAGATATTTTCACGGAATGGAATGCCATTTTTCCTAAGCGGGTGACCTGCACGGCAAACGAACCAACGATTAAGGGTAAAATTGAAAAAAATTGCGTTAGATTATACTTCGGTAGGGGCGGAAATAGTCGTTATTTGAAGCCCATTCCAGCGTCATGGGAGGGAGGATATTTTGGGATTTTCACGACAATAGAATTCACTAAAAAACGTAAAGGAGACATGCCTTTTGGCGTAGAATTTGACATGGAAGCCGAAGAATTGACAGAAATATTGGGCGAACCAAAAACGGTTGAATTCATGGGTACAACCACCACTTGGCGTAAAAACATCACGGATAAACATGAATTGGCGGTAAGTGATATGCTTTCCACGGATGGTACTTCCCTACGTTCGATGACGGTCAGTTTTATCTATGAACCAGATTTATATACGATGGAAGATTATGAAAAAGCAGGATTTTAATCAGTAAAAATATGACATTCACCCGAACAAATTCCGATAATCAAGACTTTCAAAAGTTAGTGGATGCCTTGGATGCTGATTTGAAAATTCGTGATGGAGAAGATAGTGCTTTCTATGCTCAATTTAATAAAATTACTGCTATAAAATACACTGTCGTGGCTTACGACAGCGATTTGCCAGTGGGTTGTGGAGCAATAAAACAATACGCAGAAGACACAATGGAAGTAAAAAGAATGTATGTTTTACCCGCAAAACGTGGACATGGCATTGCCGCCTTGATTTTGAGTGAATTGGAAATTTGGGCGAAGGAACTACATTACGCTCGCTGTATTTTAGAAACGGGTCAAAAGCAACCCGAAGCCATTGCATTATACAAAAAACAAAGTTATCAGATTATTCCAAATTATGGACAATACGAAGGCATAGCCAATAGTATTTGTTTTGAAAAACTGCTTTAAATGAGTATCAACTTGCCTTTTTAATTATGATCCAAGATGAATTGAATCAAATAAAAGCTCGATTGGAAGCCACATCCATAGCTCCATGGGAATCGGTCATAGAAGGACGAGACCAAGAAGGTGGCAGTAGTTTTATTATGACAGGCATCGAAAAAGGTGAAAACATTTGGGGCGAAAATCGTGGAGAAGACCTTTACCTTTCGGGTGGAACCAATGCTGATTTAGATTTTATTGCCCACGCTCGACAGGATATTCCGAGGCTTTTAGAAGAAATTGAACGATTAAAAAGCATTGTCGATGGAAAATAATTTCAGTGAAACCTACTTGCGAACGCTTGTAAAAGGAGATGTACAAGGGGATTTTGAGCCTTTCATAAATAACGAGACTCAATACGCTGTAGATTATATTCAACAAATGTTAGGGAGATTGAAAAACCGCAATAGCATCAAAATTCAAGCTGATTTCACGGCTTATGGAAGTGGTTTTGCGTCTTATATTAACGTAAAAATTACTAAAAAAGATAGGTCAGATACAGTAATTACCAAAGAAGGACAACTCAGTAGAGAATCTAAAAAGAGTTTGTTGTTATATATTTCTTTGCTTTCTCCTTATTGGTTTTTTGGCGGGATTGAATGGTCTGAAAACTATCTTGATGGTAAATATCAAGGCGGTTCCATGCCCTTTTTACGTCCCGAAGATTGTGCCAAATATGATAAAAAGATTTGGCAGGATGAAATTGATTTCATTACACAACATTTTGACGAATATCGTTACAGATTTTTGACCCAAACCGAACTCGAACCATACTTGAATTTTGAAATTGACATTCCAACCATTGTTTTTGATAAACCATATCAAGTTTTTGACTGTTTCTTTTATTGGGAAGATTAAACGTTTTAATGTCCAGTTCTCATCGTCTATTATTCGGTTTTAACTTTACGAATTTATATGAAATATTTATGTACTATATTGATTATCAGTTTATTAACTTCTTGTGTTTCTTCAAAAACTATGATTAACAATAACGTTTACGCACTTCGTTTACGCTCAAATCAGGATTTAAAACAGGAAATTGTGGCTTTTGCGAAAGCAAACAATATTCAAGCGGGCTATATTATTACTTGTGTGGGAAGTTTGAAAAAAGCCAATCTCCGACTTGCGAATCAACCAGAGGCAACCGTTTGGGAAGATAAATTTGAAATTGTTTCTTTGGTAGGAACTTTGGGAGCAGATTCGGGTGTACACCTTCACGCTTCCATCTCGGACGGAACGGGAAAAACCATCGGTGGACATTTGATGGACGGAAATTTGATTTACACCACCGCCGAAATCATCATTGGCGAAGTTTTGGACGTAAATTTCTCTCGAAAATTAGATTCTGTAACGACTTATAATGAGTTATTTATTGAGAAAAAAATTAAATAATCTGTGAAAACCAAAACCTGCGAAATCTGCAAAATCGAAGAAACTACCCTTTTCCGAATCCAAATTCAGAAAGGCAAAGCGTGGATTTTTGTCTGTGAATCTTGTTGTAATCAATCCAAAACTTTGCCCGATTATCGCTACGGGGGAACTTGGAAGGGTTATCGGCATTAATCGGTAATGTATTACTGAATGATAAAATAATCGGTAAAATCATTGTAATAAATCAACCAATCTATTAAAAATTTCTGTATTTTTAACCCTGTTTCAACACATTACTTTCTAAATACCAAATCAACAAATTTTAATCTAAACATGACAAGAAAACTACTTTTCTGGGTACTGTTGCTTTTTGCGACGGTGCAAATCTCTCAAGCCCAAGACCGACAAATTAGTGGCAAAGTTACCGACCAAGCCACCAATGCTCCTATCCCAGGCGTATCCGTGAAACTCAAAGGCACAACCCGTGGAACGGTTACTGATGCCAACGGAACTTTCAAAATCAACGTTACTGACAAATCAACGCTGATTTTTACTTCTTTGGGGTATGAATCCGCCCAAAAAGCTGTCACTGAAGCCACGATGAACGTTGCTTTACTTGCTTCAACAACCGACCTTGAAGAAGTGGCAGTTGTAGGCTATGGTACGCAAAAAAAGGCAAATCTCACGGGTTCAATTTCAACGTTGAACAATGAAACACTTGCCAAACGCCAAGTGGCAAGTTCAACCAATCTTTTGCAGGGTTTGGCTCCTGGTTTAACCGTAAATCAACAATCGGGAAAACCTGGTGGCGATGGTGCTTCAATTAGTATTCGAGGGGTTGGTTCGGTTTCATCGAACACTACGCCATTGATTTTGGTGGATAATGTCGAAATGAGTCTTGATGCCATTGATGTGAATAATATTGAGAGTGTAACCGTTCTGAAAGATGCCGCTTCAACTGCCATTTTTGGGTCGAGGGCAGCAAACGGGGTTATTTTGGTGAAAACAAAAAGGGGCGTTGAAGGCATGAGTGTCGGGTATAATACCTTCACTTCTTGGCAAGATGCCACCAATTTACCCCAACGACTCACGGCAGTGGAACACATGGAATTGTATAATGTAGCGTTGGTAAATTCGGGCAAAGCAAAAGCATTTTCCGACCAATTAATTAGTGATTATAAAAGCAATCCTGCTGATAATTTCAATTATTTTGATACTGACTGGGCGAAAGGCGTTTTGACAAATACGGGCTTGATGAATAACCATAACATCACAGTGAGTTCGGGGTCGGAGAAAGTGAAAATTTTTGCTTCGGGAACCTACTTGAATCAGAAAGGTTTAACGGCAAATACGGATTTTACTAAGTTTGATTTTCGTTTAAATTCAGATATAAAATTATCCAATAAACTGTCTTTTCAAGGTGATATTGTCTTCAATAAATCCACCACGAATGCCCCAGGAGGTGCAACGCCCGAGTTTATTATCCGTCAAATGTTGGGAATTCCAGCCATTGGGGCGGGCAAATATGGCGATGGACAATACGGTACTGCCGCCCAAAGTAACAACCGAAATCCAATTGCACAGGCAGAAGCGAGTGGCTACAACCGTATTGACCGCCCAACAACAATTTTGACGGGGACATTACTTTATAATCCCATTAAAAACTTGCAATTTGAGGCTAAATTTTCTACTAATAATTTTACCGCACATCGCAAAGTATTTTTGCAAAATTATAAAGTTTATACGCCAGATTTGGTGTCTAAACAATTGGTTTTGAACAGTTTATATCCAGGACAAAACCAGTTAACGGAGTCATATTCAGAAGGTCGAATCAATAATTATATTCTTCAAAGTACTTATGCTTTAAATACTGATAAAAGCGAATTTAAAATCTTAGGCGGTTTTCAAGCAACAGATTTTTCAAATAATAGTTTCAGTGCTTCCAGAACAACTTTTCCAGGTGATCAGGCTTATTTAAGTTTAGGAACTGAAAATCTTAATAACAACGGAGGAATTACAGAAAATGCCTTAGCGTCGTTTTTTGGCAGAATTAATTACGTTTACGACAATAAATATCTTTTGGAAATCAACGGTCGATACGATGGTTCATCTCGTTTTTCTCAGCTTCTGAACAAACAATGGGGTTTCTTCCCATCAGCTTCGGCAGGATGGATTTTGAGTGAAGAAAGTTTTTTTGGTGGTATAAAAACTGCCATAAATTATGCTAAAATTAGAGCATCTTATGGACAATTAGGTAACCAGAATGTATTTTCAAATTATCCATTTGCTGGAACATTCAGTTCAGGGCAAGATTATTATTTCAACAATAATTTTGTTACAGGTTTAGCCATAACCCAAGCCTCAAATAATAGTATTTCGTGGGAAAAATCAGCTCAACTTGACATTGGAATTGACCTAAAATTATTGAAAAATAAGTTGGATATTACCATAGATTATTACAAAAGAAATATCACTGATTTACTTCTGACGAAACCAATTCCTGGTTACGTTGGTCAGTCTTCTCCTTTTATTAATGCAGGTTCGATGACAAATACAGGCTGGGAGTTTTTAGCTACGTATAAAAATAATATTGGTGCTTTTAAGTATGAGGTAACAGGGATTGTTTCAGATGTGGTGAATAATGTGGTGGATTTGGGTGGACAAGACATTGTGGATGGTCTAAACATTTCAAGAGTTGGAAATCCAATACGTTCCTACTACGGATATATTGCCGATGGGCTTTTTCAAACGTCTGATAATATTCCAAAAGTTGCTCCAACTACCTACGACCCCGCTACCGTTCCGTTTCACTTCGCCAACACTGTTGCGGGAGATATTCGTTACCGTGATGTGAGTGGACCGAACGGAACGCCCGATGGAAAAATTGATCAATTCGACCGTGTGCTTTTAGGAAATAATTTTCCAAGATACGAATACAGTTTCAACGCAAACTTAGCATGGAAAGGAGTTGACCTTAATTTTTTCTTTCAAGGCGTTGGTAAACGAGACAATTATATCAGCGGAACGGGAGCTTGGGCATTCTATTCGGCAGATTTTATTTCTACTGCCTACGCCCAGCATAAAGATTATTGGCGAGTGGATAATCCCAATGCAACTTACCCACGTTTGACGGACGGAATTACTAATAACCAAGTAAATTCAAGTTATTGGTTACGTGATGGTTCATATTTGCGTTTAAAAAATGTAACGTTGGGCTATACTTTACCCAAAGGAATACTGGAAAGTATAAAAGTAAAATCGCTTCGTGTGTATGTGAGCGGGCAGAATCTCTGGACGAAAAGCAATTATTTTCCAGGCTTTGACCCAGAACAAAACAATGTCAATGGCGAGTTTTATCCCTTGATGAAAACGTACACATTTGGTATGAACATTAAATTCTAAGAACATGAAAAAGATATTTTTAACCATAGCCATTCTTGGCACACTTACTACGGGTTGCGATAGTTACCTCGATAAACAACCCTTAGATACCCCTGCCAGTACTACTTATTTGAGTACGGAAGCGGAAATCAATTTAGCTCTAACGGGAGTTTACAGTTCATCTTACTGGAATACGGGAAATTTACCGAGCCAAATTTTGTTAGATTTATACACAGAAATAGGCGTAGAACGCACTGGAAGCCTTGCGTCGGGTAGTTTTGACGCTGCCAATGGAACGATTGCTAATTTTTGGAACTTTGCTTATACCACCGTTTCAAGGGCAAATGTCTTACTTGACGGCATGGCGAGGGCAAAAGCAAATACGCCCGTTGCAACCTATAATCGCCTCGAAGCGGAGGCTAAAATTTTAAGGGCTTGGGGATATTACCACTTGATTGGACTTTATGGAGATGTGCCTTTTTATACAAAACCCTTAGAGCCAAGTGAATATTACTCGCTCGAAAGAACGCCAAAGAAAACCATTATTGATGCACTTTTGATTGATTTAGATGATGCTGCCACTAAAATAAACTGGGCTTCAACTGAACGTGGGCGAGTGAATAAAGGGGTGGCTTTGGGATTAAAAGCTCGCTTAGCGATGTTAGATGGGCGGTATAAAGTTGCTGCCGAAGCCACTAATACCATCATCACGGGTGGACAATACGGCTTGAATCCAAATTACGCCGATTTGTTCAAAAAAACGGGACAAACTGCCAATGCTGGCAAAGAAATTATGTTTGAATTCCTCTTGCCCGATGCCGTTGCCAATCCCGTTTCTTACATTGGTTTGGGGCAAGGTTCAAGAACTATTGCGGGGCAATCAGGGCGTTTTCCACAACAGCCTTTGGTGGATAAGTTTGAATGCAGAGATGGTAAAAGAATTGACCAATCACCTTTGTATGACCCCGCAAATCCATCCAAAAATAGAGACTCCCGTTTGAAATGGACGGTTACCATGCACGGAGATACTATCGAAGCAACGGCAAGTGGAGCAAAAAGAAAATGTGTTTTTAATATCTATGATGTTAATACACAGGTATTTAACTACACAACTGGTAAATATGCGTTGGCAACGAATGCTGATTTTAGCAATGCTTTTGGTCCCGTGAAAAATGGCATGGGTTATTTGTGGGCTAAATTTACTTACGACGTTGACCAAGACCTTTTTCGTTCAAAAGGAGGATTTGCGTATATGCGTTATGCCGAGATCTTGTTGATGTATGCCGAATCGAAAATTGAATTGGGAGAAATTGATGCGAGTGTAATTAATGCGTTAAATCTCGTGCGTAAACGCTCACAAATGCCAAATGTAGCACCCGAAGTAGCGGCAAGTCCAGTGTTGATGAAGCAATTAGCTCGTCGTGAAAAAATCGTAGAATTAGCCGATGAAGGACTACATTTATTTGATATGCGAAGATGGGGAACGGGCGTTTTAACGATGAATACGAAGGTTTATGGAGCCGCAAAAGAAGCCGCAAAACCAACCCCGAAACCAACATTTGGAGGCACAGGTTCAGTGCAAGACGTGAATGATATTGTGGATTATACCTCAACTGATGCTCTTCGTTTCAGTAGAGAAATAAGGTCATTTGTGGAAAATAAACACAATTTGTGGCCCGTCCCGCAACGAGAAAGAGATATTAATCCAAAGATTACCCAGAATCCTAATTGGTAGAATAAATATAGGTACAAAATAAAATGAGGCTGTCCCGAAAGAACAGCCTCATTTTATTGTATAATAATTATTCCTACTTCCCCAAAAATTTCGCTTTCCCAGCATCCAAAAACGCTATAAATGCCTTCACATCTTGGTCAAAAGCCCGAGGTTCGAGCATTGGCTTGGCATCACCATTTGGATTAACTAAACAATAATAGGGTTGTGCATTGGCATTGAATTTTGTGATTTCAAAATCAAGGTTTTGATCGCCCAAAGTGGTTTTCTCTAAACCATCATCTTTTGAGGTAAACCACTCATTTTTAGGTAATTCTGTTTTATCATCTACGTATAAAGCCACCATTACATAATCATTTTTTAAGCGTTTCAATACTTCTGGATCAATCCAAACGCTGGCTTCCATCTTTCTGCAATTCACGCAACCATGTCCCGTGAAATCAATGAAAAGTGGTTTATTTACTTTTTTAGCATATTCTACGGCTTCTTTATAATCAAAAAATCCTTGAATGCCGTGGGGTAATTTCAAAAATGAACTATACTTAACCGATTTAGGAAAATCAGGATTTTGGCTTTCAGAAGATTGCCCAGACGTTGATGCCGACAACACAAAATCTTGCGTTTCTGTGGGCGGTAAAAGTCCTGACATTGCTTTCAACGGAGCTCCAAATAAACCTGGGAAAAGATATACTACAAAAGAGAAAACCGCCAACGCTGCCATCAATCTACCCACGCTTAGTTTCTCCACTTTATCATCGTGGGGCATTTGAAATTTACCCAATAAATGTAAGCCCATTAAAGTAAAAATTGCAATCCAAATAGATAAGAAAACCTCCCTATCTAAAATTCTCCAATGTTTAGTCAAGTCAACGGTACTGAAAAATTTGAGTGCCAAAGCCAATTCTAAGAAGCCAAAAAATACTTTAATGGTATTCATCCAACCACCCGATTTAGGAATTTTTTTCAATAATTCTGGTGATAAAGCTAACAACACAAAAGGCGAAGCTAATCCCAACCCAAAACCAAACATACCGATGATGGGCTTTATAAATTTCCCCGATGCACCCAATCCCAAGAGCGTTCCCACGAAAGGACCCGTACATGAGAATGACACCAAAGCCAAGGTGAACGCCATGAAGAAAATACCAATCAAACCGCCTCTATCTGACTGTGCGTCCACATTATTGACAAATTTTGAAGGTAATTGAATTTCAAATAATCCTAAAAAAGACAAACCAAAAATGATAAAAATAGCGAAAAAGAGAAGATTCGGAATCCAGTGCGTACTGATAAAATTAGGAGCAGCTTGTCCCAACGTGGCAGCAATAACCGTTCCGAACAACACATAAATCCCGATGATTGAGGCACCATAAAGAAAGGCTTTCCCAACGCCATTTTTTTGTTTAATGAAAAAACTAACGGTCATTGGAATCAACGGATATACGCAAGGTGTCAAGCAAGTTGCTAAACCAACGCCAAAGGCAATTAAAAAGAAACTTAATAATGATTTTTCTTCTTCGGGTTTTTTCGTAGAATTTAACGTTGAAACCGAAGTTTCGGAAGAATCAGAAATAGCGACAGAAGTAGAAATTTGGTCAACAACAGAATCTGGTTTTGTCCTCTCTGTTTCAGTAGTAATAGCAGTAGTGGGAGTTGTTGCTGTCTGACTTGCCGTTGTCTGTGTCTCCACAG
>JANXML010000196.1 GCA_025354645.1 Arcicella sp.
AGTTGGCGACCCAGCCCGTAATAATAAAGACGTTGATGCTGGTTTAATTCCAAATAAAGGAACAATTGGAGATTTTGTCTTCACAGATTCTAACGGGAATAACAAGCAGGATGCTGGTGAGCCAGGAGTTGTTGGAGTTACCGTTGAATTATATGATGCAACTGGAACGACGAAATTAGATACAAAAACAACTGATGCTACTGGTAAATATTTGTTTACTGGCTTAGAATCAGGCGGTTATAAAGTGAAGTTTTTATTACCATCGGGTAAAACATTCGTAACACCAAACACTGGAACTCCTGCGGAAGATTCAGATGCAGGTGCGGGTGGTTTCTCTGGAGTTGTTACTTTAGATGTTACAAAACCATTGGGAGACATTGGTCGCAATAACTTAACAATTGATGCAGGTGTTAAAGCTGACTGTAATATTAATGCAGGAACTTTGGCAACGACTACTCCAAACTTCTGTTTGCCAGATGCTGGTTCAGTAGTGTTGAATGCAACCACTGCAACTTCGCCAACAGTTCCAACGGGATATTCAGTAAAATATGTGTTAACAAAAGGTTCGGATTTAATAATTCAACAAGTTTCAAATACACCAACTTTCACGGTGTCTGCAACGGGCGAATATAGAATTCATACCTTAGTATTTGATGGTAATTCGGCAAATGGAAGTTACCTTGATTTAGCGGTTGTGGTATTAGGAACAACGAAAGCAGCCGATGTTCTTTCAATTATTTCTTCAAGAAGTTTATGTGCGGCATTGGATGCCACGGGCGTTAAGTTCAACGTGAATCCAATTCCAGCGGCACCAGTATTTGCGGGTAAAACAATTTGTGCAGGAGAAACAGCTAAAATTGGTCTTGATGGTCCAATTATATTAGGAATCTCTTATGCTTGGTTTACATCGCCAACTGCTACAACGCCTTTTGCAACGACTCAATCAATTGACGTTACACCAACTATTACAACTACTTATTACGTAGAGACTACATTGGTTGTTCCTGGAGCTTGTCCAAGTAAGCGTGGTTCTGTAACGGTGACGGTTAATCCAAAACCAGAAAATCCAGTTGCAAAATCAACATTGGCTAATGATTGTACCAAGAATTTGCAAACCGTTAATTTAGCCGATGCCATCACAACAATTCCTTCGGGAAGCACAATAGAGTGGCACGTAGCTAATGATGTTGCTTCGGCAATTATTACTAATACTACTACCGCTGGTGCAGGAACTTATTACGCATTTGCCAAATCAACGGCAGGATGTTATAGTGGAGGCGTTTCTGTGACGGTAACAATTAGTGCTTGTAATTGCCAAAATCCAGCAACGGTTTCAGTATCTCCAATTGCAGCAGTTTGCGGAAATACTTCGGCAATCATTCAATTGGGTGCAACAATCGGTGGAGGAGCAACTGGTGGTACTTGGACTTCAAACGGAACAGGGACTTATGATAATGCAACCAGTTTAACAGCAAAATATACACCATCTGCGGCGGATGTGACAAAAGGTTCAGTAGAATTTACGTTCACAACAAACGACCCAGACGGAGCAGATTTGAAATGTTCAGCAGCTTCGGCTAAGACAACATTAACTTTCAAAGCAAAACCAGTAGCACCAACAAGTTTGAGATGTGAGCCAGTTATTTGCTTGGGAGATAGTAACAAATTATTCTCGATAAGTCAAGGAAATGTAGTGAAATGGTATGCAACAGCAACCAGTACTACTCCATTAGGAACGGCAACTAATGCAGGATTTGTGGTGGCACCTTCACCAGAAGGAACTTATACTTATTATGCAGAAGCGACTACGCCAGAAGGTTGTGTGAGCGATCGTTCTTCAATTTCATTCATTGTTAAGAAGTGTTTGACAGATTTGGCAGTAATCAAAAAGGTTTATACGCCCGATGCAATTACAACGCCTGATTATTTGTTAGGTCAAACGGCAACTTACTCAATTGAAGCACAAAACATTGGTGATGCAAATGCAACCGATGTGAAAGTGACAGATTTACTTCCAGCGGGAGCAACGTATGTAAGCTCAACACCTACGGGAGAGTATAACAGTACAACGGGAGTTTGGACGATTGGAAGTTTCACGAAAGGTTCAACTAAATCTTTATTGATTCAGGTAACCTTAAGTAAAAAAGGTTCGGTAGTGAATACTGCAACTATTTCTGGAACGAACGAAGACCCAACTAAATTAGCAAATAATACTTCGACGGTAACGATTAATGTAGTTGATATTGCTGATTTAAGTTTAACTAAGGCAGTTAGCAAATCAGTAGTAAATACAGGTGATGAGATTGAATATACGATTACAGTATTGAACTCAGGACCAAATACAGCAACGAATGTTGAAGTAAAAGATAAATTACCAGTAGGATTGACTTATGTAAGTTCATCAACTTTGACTGAAAGTGCGGGAGTATTGACTGGAGTAGCGGCGAGTATCGCCAAAGGTGCAACGTCAGTATTTACTTTCAAAGCAAAAGTTGCTGTGGCAGGTAAAATTACCAACTTAGCAGAAGTTAGTAAGTCAGATCAAAAAGACCCAGATTCAACGCCAGGCAATGCTTCAACAAAACCTGATGAAGATGATGATGATGCGGTTGATATTAATTCAACATTTGTTTGTAACATCGAAAAGCCAACTATTGCTTGTGGATGTACTCAAAAAACTATTTGTTTAGGAGGCGAGACAACTTTAACAGCAACTGGTTGTGTAGGTTCATCATTTGTTTGGAGTAATGGTGGTACGACAAGTAGTATCACAGTAAGTCCTAAAACAAATCAAACTTACACTGTTTATTGTCAAAAGGATAATTGCAAGAGCGAATCTTCAAATGCAGTGGAAGTGAAGGTAATCGTGGTTGATTCACCATTATTATCAGCTTCACCAAGCAAGATTTGTGCAGGAGAATCAACCACTTTAACAGCCTCAGGTTGTGGAGGAGTGATTGAATGGCAAACATCACCAAAACAAACTGGTCCATCAATCAAGGTGACACCAACTGTTTCGGAAACATATAAGGCAGTTTGTAAAGAATTTGACTGTGTAAGTGCATTGGCAACTGTTGATGTAATTGTTACACCAAATCCAAAAGCACCAGTTATTGTTTGTGCAAAAGGAGAGATTTGTCCTGGTGAAACTATCACAATGACAGCAATGAACTGTAATGGTCAGGTGAAATGGAGTACAGGTCAAGAAACTACTACAATCACAGTATTTCCAAAGATAAGTACTACATATACAGTTACTTGTTCAATAAACGGATGTACGAGTGACCCATCAGCACCATTTGTTTTAACGGTGAAACCAATTTCAATTCCAACTATCAAAACAACGGATTTGACAGTTTGTACAGGAGCAGAGGCAACTTTAACAGCAGAAGGATGTACGGGTAAAGTGACTTGGTATTACGGAGACAAAACCAAAGAAGGTGCAACCATCATTGTTAAACCAATAACAACGACAACTTATTATGTGACATGTAGTTCAACTGCTTGTGAATCTGATAAATCAGCACCAGTAACGGTTCAAGTGGTAAATCCAGTACCTCCACTTATCAGTTCAGGAACTTCAACAATTTGTGCAGGTTCAACGGTTGAATTAACGGCAACGGGTTGTGATGGAACAGTAACTTGGTCGGATGGACAGAAAGGAGCAGTCATAACGGTAAAACCATTGGTTTCTACTTCATACACCGCAACTTGTTCAATCGGTACTTGTGTAAGTGGAACTTCATTAAAGAGAAATATAACAGTAACGGATTTTGCTAAGCCAACAATTACAGCTAATAAATTGGAAATATGTGCTGGTAATACAGTGACATTAACTGCCAATGGATGTAATGGAACAGTAAAATGGTCGGATGGTATAACAGGTTCACCAAGAACAATTACTCCAACATCTGATGTAAAATATACCGCAACTTGCGAATCAGCGACGTGTAAGTCAGATGTTTCAAATGAGTTAGCAATTAAAGTAAATACTGCGGGTTCAGCACCAGTAATTTCATGTCCTAAGACTGAAATCTGTGCGAACGAAAGCGTAACATTATCAGCAACAGGCTGTACTGGAACGGTTAAATGGTCGGATGGAAGCACAGGGACTACAATTACTGTAAGACCATCAACGACAACGACTTATTCAGCAACTTGTACGACCAATACTTGTGAGAGTCCTAAATCAAATGAGAAAACAATCACGGTTAATCCAGCGGTTGTGTTGAATTTGACTGCCTCGGCAAGTAGTCCAAGAATTTGTGCAGGTGCTGAAACTACTTTGACATTAGCAGGATGTACTGGAACAATCACATGGACAGGAGGTTTGACAGGTGCAAGCATCAAAGTTAAGCCAACTGAAACGACAGATTATACCGCTACTTGTTCAGGTGTTGCTTGTGCAACGAATGCTTCGGCAACGGTGAAAGTAACGGTATTGCCAGGAGCAACCACGCCAAATATTACGCCAACCAACACCCAAATTTGTGCAGGTGTAGAAGTAGTATTAACGGCTAATAATTGTAACGGTACTCTATTATGGAGTAGCGGACAAACAACGGCAAGTATCACGGTTAAACCAACAGTAACGACAATCTACTCTGTGAAATGTACGGTTGATGGTTGTGGAGAAGCGAAAACATCTGAGCCTGTAACGGTGAAAGTTGGAACGCCAGATGCCCCAACCGTAACATCAGTTCCACCAAGTGTTTGTGCGGGAGGTTCAGTAGTATTAACCGCAATTGGTTGTACGGCAGGAACAGTGGTTTGGTCGAATGGTAAAACAGGAACCACAATTACTGAAACAGTAAATGCAACAACCGTTTATTCTGCGGTTTGTAAGCAAGGAACTTGTAATAGCCCAGAATCGAATAAAGTAACGGTAACCGTAACAGTTCCATCAGTACCAACAATCTCTTGTGCAACGAGTACAATATGTGCAGGAAGTACAATCACATTGTATGCAACGGGTTGTGAAGGAACGGTTAAATGGTCAGACGGTCAGACAGGAGCAATCGTAACGGCTGTTCCAACTAAAACGACTGATTACACTGCCACTTGTACCATCGGAACCTGTACATCAGCACCATCGAGTGTAGCAACGGTGAATGTAGGAAATCCTCCTGCACCATCAATCACTTGTAATGCAACGTCAATTTGTCAAGGAGTTCAAGTAACATTGACTGCCACAAATTGCACGGGTACAATTATCTGGAATGACGGTCAAGTTGGAAATGTAATCACCGCAAAACCAAATGCAACGACTACCTACACTGCCATCTGTAAATTAGATAAGTGTGAGTCTGGAAAATCGAACGCAGTAACAGTTTCAGTGGGAGCGGGTATCAAAACCCCAACCACGAAGAACTTGAACAATGTTTGTCCATTCTTAACGGTAGATTTAGCATCGGGCGTAACATCAACATTATCAGCAGGAGGAACATTTGAATATCATACAGGGGTATTACCAACATCACCTTTGGTTTCAAGTCCAAATGCAGTATCAACTGGAATGTATTATGTATTTGAGAAAACTGGAACAGGATGTTATTCATCACCTGGTGTAATCAATACATTTATCAACACAGACTGTACACCAAAAGATTGTGCTAAAACACCAGCCACAGCAAGTGCAGGTGCAGACGCTACAATTTGTGCAGAGAAAATATACAAATTGTCTGGAACTTACGGAGGTGCTGCAACCAGCATCGTTTGGAAGACAACAGGTTCGGGTTCATTTGATAATCCATTATCACCAACTGCCACGTATCGTTCGTCATTAGCGGATGTGTTAGCGGGAACGGTTAAATTGATTATCTGTACGAATGACCCAGACGGAAATGGACCATGTTTAGCGAAAGCTGACACAATGGTATTAACAATGAACGGTGTAAAATTCAAGCCACTTGTTGTAGTAACTGGAAACTTGAACTCATGTGGTTCGGATTCGGTAACATTAACTGCAAATGCAGGATATGCTTATATGTGGTTCAAAGTTGGAACAACAACGCCAATCGCAACAACAAGAAGCATTACGGTGAGAAGTTCAGGTGGATATTTCTTCAAATTGGTTGACGTTAATAAATGTTGTTCAATTGAGTCAGATACAGCAACGGTTAACTATTTAGCAATACCAAATGCACCAGTAGCGAACAGCGTGAAAATTGATAGAGGAACAACGGTTGATCTGAATAAATTGGTAGTGAGTAATTTACCATCAGGAGCAACCTTAGTATTCAAAACAGGACCAAGTTCAGGTTCAGCGACTGTAGCAAATCCAAGTGCAGTAGGAGCGGGTACATATTACGCTTGTTATAGAAACGCACAAGGTTGTTACTCAATAGCAACAAAGATTACGGTTGAAAATAAAGATGGAAGTGTAATACCATCAACAGATTCAGATATTCAAATAACAGTTACTACTGAGAATAATATTGCTTTGGACAGCACTGTGAAAGTAACAATAACAGTCAGAAACAATGGTCCAGCAACGGGTAAGAACGTAAACGTTTCAGCACCAATTCCAAGTGGGTTAACTTATGTGACTTCGACTGGTGGTTTAGTGAAAAACGGTAATTTGTTGAACGGAACATTAGATAGTTTGATTAGCGGTGGCGTGAAGGTTTATACATGGGTAGGTAAGATGACTGGTGCAACGACCTCAGTAACGGTTGGAGCAACCTCAACATCAACAACCACTGATCCAAATCCGAACAACAATAACGGAAGCAATCCAAATGGAAATGTAGTGGTTTCAGTGCCACCAGCAAATTCATCGGATATAGTAGTTACTATCACAACTGATAAAACTACTTACGCAGTAGGAGATACTGTAACGACAACGATTAAGGTTACCAACTTAGGACCAGCGACGGCTAAAAACGTAACGGTTTCAAGTACAGTACCAGATTTATTGAAGTATGTTTCACAAACAGGTGGGTTATTAATTAATGGAAAAGTATTAACAGGTAAAATAGATAGCTTGGTGAAGAACGGAATGGTGATTTACAAATACAAGTCAGTTCTTACAGGAACAGGACCAGTAGTAATCACAGGAACGGGTACATCGAACAATCCAGATCCAAATCCGAACAATAATAACGGAACGGGTAATAATGGTTCAGTAACGATTAATCCAGTGGTTGTTCAAGGTGCAGACGTAGTAATCACGGTAACAACTGATAAATCTACTTACGCAATCGGAGACATTGTAACGACAACGATAAAAGTTACGAATCTTGGACCACAAACAGCAAAAGGAATTAATGTAAGCTCAACTCTTCCATCAATTTTAGAATACATTGCTCAAACAGGTGGTTTAACGAAAACTGGAAA
>JANXML010000244.1 GCA_025354645.1 Arcicella sp.
AACTCGTTTGGCAGAAACCGATGCCAGAATTGGGGCGTATAACGATGGGTTTGGCAAAGGTTCGATGGTTAGGGATGTAATAAATGAAGATGAAGTGAATCAATTTGTGAGAGATAACTATTTTGATACCAGCACCTTAGCTCACAAAGCGAAAAGTTCTTCGGGTGATAAAGCGTTTTTTTCAAAACGTCCAACGCTTCGTCCGCATCAGCAGTTGAGGAAGTTGATTTCTGAGGATTTTTCGGAGGAGTAGATGAGAAGAGGTATTAAAATTTCCTCTTCTCATCATGATATAAATCTTAATATATTACTTGGTAATTATTCCGTGTGTTTGATAATTTAGCTTTGTGTATTTTTTGTTCTGAAATATATAAAAATATTTATGTCATGGCTCAAAGTCATATTGTCAAAATCATCAATAAGCCTTAGCAAAAACTACTCTCCTACCCGAAGGCTTGCCCGTCAAAATACACGTCCCTTCTTCCTCCACAGCGTTCAAAGGAATACACCGAATGGTAGCTTTGGTCAATTCCTTGATTTTTTCTTCCGTTTCTGGCGTTCCATCCCAATGGGCTGAGATGAAGCCTAATTCTTCGCTTTCGATTATGGTCATAAATTCTTCCCACGTATCTACTTTGAAGGTATGGCTTGCTCTGAAATCTATGGCTCTTTGATAGATATTCGTTTGGATGTCTTCTAATAGATTTGTAACCGTATCTATCACAGAATCAATCGGATAAGTCGCTTTTACCTTTGTGTCTCTTCTCGCAATTTCAACTGTTCCATTTCCTAAATCTCTGGCTCCAATTGCCAAACGGACGGGTACGCCCTTCAATTCGTATTGGGCAAATTTAAAGCCTGGTGATTGCTTATCAGAAGTATCAAATTTAACCGAAATGCCTCTCTTTTTTAATGCCGCAACAATTGGATTAATGACTTCTGTAATCTGGACTAATTGCTCTTCTCCCTTAAAAATAGGCACAATTACGACTTGAATTGGGGCTAATTTTGGTGGTAAAATCAAACCTTCATCGTCTGAATGAGCCATAATTAATGCTCCCATCAAACGAGTTGAAACGCCCCATGATGTTCCCCAAACGTAGTCTTGTTTATTTTCTTTGGATAAGAATTTTACATCAAATGCTTTGGCAAAATTTTGCCCTAAAAAGTGCGAAGTTCCTGCCTGTAACGCCCGTCCGTCTTGCATCATTGCCTCTATGCAATAGGTTTCTTCTGCCCCTGCAAAGCGTTCATTGGCACTTTTCCGTCCTCGCACCACAGGTACAGCCATAAACTGTTCGGCAAACGTGGCGTACACTTCAATCATTTTTTCGGTCTCTTCAATAGCCTCTTCTTGGCTTGCATGAGCGGTGTGTCCTTCTTGCCAAAGGAATTCTGCGGTACGCAAAAATAAGCGTGTACGCATCTCCCAACGCACCACATTTGCCCACTGATTTATCAACAAAGGCAAATCACGGTATGACTGAATCCAGTTTTTGTAGGTACTCCAAATAATGGCTTCCGAGGTTGGACGAACGATTAATTCTTCTTCCAATTTGGCTTCTGGGTCCACCATCAATTTGCCTGGTTTGTCAGGATTATTTTTGAGACGATAATGCGTTACAACGGCACATTCTTTGGCGAATCCTTCGGCATTTTTCTCTTCGGCTTCAAAAAGACTTTTAGGGACAAAAAGGGGGAAATAGGCGTTTTCATGCCCCGTTTCTTTAAACATATCATCTAAGGCACGTTGCATTTTTTCCCAAATAGAATAACCATACGGTTTAATAACCATGCAACCACGCACGGCAGAATTCTCGGCTAAATCAGCCCTTTTCACGAGTTCGTTATACCACTCTGAATAATTTTCGCTACGTTTTGGTAGGCTTTTGCTCATTTTTGTTTTTTTTAAGAATAGATAGCACGCAGATGACGCAGATGCTTTTAGCAATCGAATCGTCGAACCGCACAGATTTAAAAAGATTTTTCTGTTAGACTGCAAATGAATGTGAATGTTTAGGTAAGACTAAGATGGTATATAATTCTACTTTTAAATCCTCTTAAATCTGCGTTGTCGAAGACATCTGTGTCATCTGCGTGCCAATCACTTAAACTTTAATCAAATTCTAATCCTCTTTTTGAAAATAATATATTTTTGTGCTTTAATTTCGTTAATACATAGGGGTAGCTATTGATTTGATTGTCTTTAAGGTATAGTTCTAAAATCATTAAAACTATTAAGATTTCTACCTTAAATTAATAAACATTCATACGCCCAATTTTTAACTTAAACACTTGAATATCAAACTACTAACATTCTTTTTATTTCTGAATTGACCTATACAAATTTTGAGTAGGAACATTCCAAGAAAATATTTTGTTAATGATGTGTTAAATCTGTTGCAAAGATAAGTTTTTGTGGTAAGTTTGATACGAAATATGAGGCTACTAATTTAAAATTTTGTAGAATACCTATTTCTGGCATACATTTTTAGTTATTTTAATCGTAATATTTTTTAAAAAACATAAAGTCATGAACATTCAACAATCCATAAAATTCTTTTCAGCCGCAGCGTTGATGAGTCTTGCGGTGGGGTGTAGTTCCTCAAAACAAGTTGCCAAAACTTCTTCTAATTCAGAAGTTTATGACGACATGTACGCTTCTGCCAATGAAACCCGTCCAGCAACTTTAACAAGTCGTGATCGTTATCAACAAAATCAGGAGGAAGAATATTTAAACCAAAATCCTGAATACAGAGGACAGGGTAAAACTCAAATGCAGGGAACGGATGAATATTATTCACAAAATTGGATAAATTCTCGTGGATATTATCAAAACCAGACACCTTACGGAAACGGATATAACAACTATAACAACAATGGTTATAACGGTGGTTTGAACTCTCCTTTCAATAGATATGGTTCAGGTTTTAATAGTTGGTACGGAAATCCTGGTATTTCATTTGGTTTAGGCTTCGGCAGTAGCTTCGGAAATTCTTGGAACAGATGGGGTGGAGGATACGATTCATTCGGATATAGCCCTTACGGTTTTGGTGGAGGATATAGTCCATTTGGATTTGGAGGATATAGTCCATTCAATTCTTATGGCTACGGATATGGCGGATATAATTCTTACGGTTATGGAAACAGCTTCTATGACCCTTGGGGATATAATAGTTTCTATGGAAGAGGTTATGGAAATACTTACGTTTATAACTACGGAAGTAACGTAACGGGTGCCAACGGAAATTACAGTAATCCAACAACGCCACGTACACCACGTGCAAGAGATACTTATTCATCATCTGCTTATAACGGAGACTATAATTCGAATCGTGGCGGAACTACTGTAACTCGTGGTAATAGAAGCGATAATACATATTCAAACGGAACAACAAACGGAAATAATGATTATTATTCACGTCCAAGACGTGATAATGGTTATAATAGTAGCACAACTACTACTTCTACTCCAAACACTAATTCGAATGCCAACAATCGTTCAAATAGTTCTTGGAATTGGTCTAATGGGAATTCAAATTCTACGTCAAATTCAACCCCAAGTTCATCTTGGGGCGGTAATCGTAGCTCTGGTTCATCATCTGGTGGTTCATCAAGCGGTGGTTCATCATCTGGTGGCGGCGGGGGTAGTTCATCTGGAGGGGGCGGTGGCTCACGTGGACCAAGGTAGATTAACAAAACATTAACATTAAAAATCCCCTCAAAACGTACCTTTGAGGGGATTTTTTCGTTTAAAGTATAGGGGAAGAGTAAATTTTAATTGTCATATTTGCAGTTACATTCTTGTCCTCCAACATTTAAAACTCCATTAAATACATGAAAATCTCATTAGGTTTTTTCGCCATATTTTTAACCCTGATTTCATTACGAGTGTCGGCACAAGACAATAGTTATGAAGCCTTAGCGAAGATGTTTTCGCAACCTACCGTGACAGGTTCGGCACGTTTTCAGGCAATTGGCGGCAATCATTCTGCCTTAGGAGCAGACGTTAGTTCAGCGGCAGGAAATCCTGCGGGTTTAGGTTTTTATACACGTTCAGAATTTAGTTTCACGCCAGCTTTTCAAAGTACTAATAATAAATCAATTTACGCCGTTGAACCCAATAGAACTACGAGTTCAGACGTAAATAATTTCAATATTGCTAATATTGGTGTTGTATTTGGCGGTGGTGAACCTTCTTATCGTGAAGGTTGGAGAGGTTCATTTGCTATTTCATATTCAAGACAAAATACGCTTTTTAACAATATTAATTTTTCTGGAACGGGAGCAACGAGTTCTTTAACTGATAGTTATGCGGAATCTGTAAATCGTCAAATCCAAGGTGGGGATATAACACAGAATGGTTTATTAAATGGACTGAATAATGGGGCTCCTAATAATTTTCAAAGTAGTTCAAGTTTATATTATTGGGGATATTTAATCAATGCAGTTAATAATTCAAATGCCCCATTCATTGGAACTGAACCCACTGCAAAGGTTAACCAAAATCTTGACTTCCAATCAACAGGAAGAGTTAGTCAATGGACAATTGCTTATGGTGGAACTGCCAATGAACATTTTTACATCGGTGGTAGTTTAGGAATTCCGAGTTATCGTTATGAAACTGTAAAGAATTTTTCAGAAACTTTTCAGACTTATCAAGAGCTTAAAGGATTTACAGACACCCGTTTGTTAACATCAAGTGGGAGTGGATTAAATTTAACGTTGGGAACCATTATTAAACCAAGTGATAGAATTAGATTTGGCTTTACGGTCGTAACTCCTACTTGGTATGATGTGGATGAAACCAGTTCCACATCTTTAAACGTAGATGTTGATCCAAATAAGGGTGTAGATATTGGAGCAAATCCTGATGCAACAATATTAAATAAATTGCAAAGTATTGGTTATAAGACTGTTAAAAAAGGAAATAATATCTTTATAACAAGTATTCCAAAATTGTCAACAGAAACTTATCAAGACAATTATCAGTTGAGAACTCCTTGGAAAGTGAGTGGTGGTGCAGCACTATTTTTTAAGAAAAAGGGATTTATTTCTGCCGACATTGAATATGTGGCTTATAAAGGAATGAATGTTAGCACAACTGATAACAATAATCCAATTTATGACGATTTGGTTAATTCAGCGGCAAATGTAAAATTGTTTTATAATAATGTATTAAATATGAAAGTTGGAGGAGAATTTCGGGTAGGGAATGTGAGTTTGAGAGGAGGCGTAAATTATTTGCAGAACCCGTATAGTACTGCTTTTGACAGAACAAAAACTGTTGATCGTTCACAAATGATTTATTCAGCGGGTGTTGGGTACAGAACGAATGAGTTTTATGTTGATGTAACAGGACTATATGGAAGTACACAAGGTTCTTATACGCCTTATAGTTTAACCAGTAGCACAGATTATGCTTCTGCAAAAATCAATAATAGTTACGTAAAAGGATTAGTAAGTTTTGGGGTATTTTTTTAAGAATAGAATCATTAAATTTCAAAAAAAAGCCTTTCCAAAATATATTCTGGAAAGGCTTTTTAGGTTTAAGTTAATTCCTCCAACAACCACAAAATTTGATCTACATCTATACTTCCATCTATTTGAATATCAGCTTGTTCATAAAATTGTAAACGAGATTCATATCGATTTTTTATGTTGGTTAATAATGCTTGTTGGGAAGTTTTTTTATCAATTAAAGGGCGATTATTAGCATCAGATTTTTGTATTCTTTTTAATAAATCTTCAGGCGGAACATTCAAGAAAACACTTGTTCCATTTGATTTAATGAAATCCATTCCACCGTGAAAACAGGGCATTCCGCCGCCCGTTGCCACAATTAGTTTTTGATTAGGTTGAATTTCTTTCAAAATTTTGCTTTCTGCTAAACGGAAATATTCTTCACCTTTGTATTTAAAAATATCAGAAACAGAGGCAATTTCCTGATTTTCAATTAAATCATCCGTATCAACAAATTGATAATCAAGCCGTTTGGCAAGTTGTTTGCCCAAAGTACTTTTGCCCGAAGAAGGCATACCAATTAGGAAAATATTTTTCATGAACTTATTTTGATAATTCTAAAATGTCCTCTTTCTCAGGTACATCTGCATGAGCCCATTTCCCTTTCACGATACCATCATTAATCAACCAAAGCGTTGGATTTGCTCTACCAATAGTTTTTAAAACCTTCGTATCTGAGCTTAGAGCGGGTATTCCTAACTGAAATTCATGACGGAGATTTTCAACTTCTGCCTCGGGCGAACCACTTAACAGCCAAACTTTCACGTCTGTTCCTTCCAAACTTTTTGCCAAATCACGAATTTTATCCATATCATCCGTACTGGCTTTTGCGACCACAGGAATAATAATCATCAATTTTTTACCCACAAAACTTTCAGCTTTATAATCTGTCGAATCGCCGTCTTTCCAGATATTATAATCCGTAATTTTTGCTTTTGCTGCTTCTTCGTTCAACGTTATCATTTGTTTGAATTTATAGGCTGTGTCGGTAGGCATATCGTTTAATTCTATTGATTTACCGTCTTTTTCGTAGATATATTTGAACTTCAACGGTTCAGAAGGCTTCATATTTTTGGGAATATCTTGCCCGATTGCGTAAGGAAGTCCATCATAAGGCGGAAGAAACTTCACGGCATAAATGGCTAATAAAGCACAAAAAGCAATTGACATTCCAACCCACATTCCTGTTTTTTTATCGGTAAAAATATTGCGTTGCCAGAGGATAATTAAGATAAAAAACAAGAGAACCATATCTTTCCAAAAAGAAGTCCACGGCTTTAATTTGATGGTTTCGCCAAAACATCCACAGTCAGTTACTTTGTTGAAATAGGCAGAATAGAAAGTTAAGAAACCGAAGAAAATAACGGTGGCTAACAATATCCAAGATGACGTTTTTAGTTTGTATTGTACCAACAAACAAACTCCCAATACTAATTCCAAAGCACACAAAAAGATGGAAACATACAAGGCATAAGGAACCCAAAAGTGCCAAAAGCCTGCCATAAAAGGGAAATCGGTAGCGAATACATCAAAGTATTCTTCGAGTTTAATTTCAGTTCCAACGGGGTCATTGAGCTTAATAAGTCCCGAAAAAATAAAGATAATACCAACAAAAATCCTGGAAAAATGAGCTAAAAATTTCATACTGTGTAATAATAAATTTATGTATTTTACTAAATTAACGCTTAAAAAATATACGGACTGTTAATGAAAAGTTAAAACCTATAACTTCATCTTAATCATACAAAAAACCGCATAATTCATCATATCTTGATAATTGGCTTCCACGCCCTCCGAAACCAACGTAACTCCTTGATTATCTTCTATTTGCTTGGTTCTAAAAATTTTCATCAAGATTAAATCCGTCATCGAACTCACTCGCATTTCACGCCATGCTTCGTCATAATCGTGATTTTTATCTTTCTGTAAATTAAGCGTTTCTTCCACTTGTTGGTCGTATAAATCACTCAATTCTTGTTCCAAAAACTCATTTTGTTCAGAATTTTCTAACTTTTTTTGAATCAAGGCAATCACGCAATAATTGATAATTCCGATGAATTCGCCTTCGATACCATCCTCAATTTTCTGAACACCTTTCTCTTGAATAGAACGAATGCGTTGGGCTTTGATAAAGATTTGGTCAGTCAAACTGGGCAAACGCAAAATCCGCCAAGAAGTGCCGTAATCCTTGTTTTTCTTGATGAATAATGTTCTACAAATAGAGATTATTTGTCGGTATTCTGTTTCTGTTTGGGACATTTTAATTAGGTAGTAGGTATGAGGTATAAGGTATGAAGTTGTGAATATTAGACATTTGAGGGCAATCTAAAAAGTAAATAATGGGCTTTAAGTGTACCTAAATATTCCCAAAATTCACAACTTCATACCTCATACCTACTACCTTATACTTCATACCTACTACTTCATACCTAATTAAGCAAGTACAAATGTACTCAACGTTTTATAGACATCATTGATATTTTCACCCTTTCGGAAGTCTTTTTGGATAGGGTTTTCAGAGCCTTTTATCCAAATCAAAATCTCAGCATCGAGATCAAGAATACTGGCAGAGCGTTTTGAGAAATAATTGATTGACTTGTAGGGAATCGTCATAAAATCGGTTTTTGAGCCTGTAACGCCTTGTTTATCAACCAAAATCAAGCGTTTGTTCGTAAACACAAACATATCTCTAATCAATTTGAAAGATTTGAGGATGGTTTCGCCATCAATCAAAATGGATTCAAATTCGTGTGCTATTTTATCGGGAGAAACTTCCGAAGAATTTCCCATCAGTGCGTTTAAAAGTCCCATGAGGTTGGTTTTATGGTAATATTGAAAGAATTTCTAAGGAGATAATTGAGAGATTAAAGCGGTACTTTATTTGGGTCTCTACTGGTATGGTAAATATTTAGGATTTCAATCTTTTCATCCGTCACTTCATAAACAATGCAGTAGTCTTTTTTGAAAACGGCTCTTCTCACATTGAAATTTTCGGGAAAACGGCTTTCATATTTAACAAAAGCGAATGGATTATTTAGGATTATATCAGAAACAAAACCGATTACATCATTGGGGAATTTTCGGGCTTTTTTTGAGCCGATATGCTGACTCAGGTAGGCTTCAATTTCCAATAAACTGTCTAAAAATCTCTCACGCAAAATTAGTTCACGAGTCATAGATTCAAATACTTTTTGGCTTGTTCGGGAGAATAGGCAGGTGTTTTTCTTGCTTCATTGAGCATATCTTCATATTCCATTTCTGACATTTTTCTACCTGAAAACGAAATAGATTTTTTATTAATAAAAGTCAGTAAATGTCTTTGCTCAAATGCCTTCAAAACATCCATAATTAAACTTTCATCTTCGAGAATATTTATTTCCAATGTCGTCATATTATTCTTTATTTTTGTGAAAATTAGCATAAAAAATGCTCATAAACAAAGTGTTTCAAGTGTTTATCTTAAAACAGGCTAAAACGCTTTTTATTTTGTTTAAATGATTAGTTTTGTGAGTAAAGTGTTCCAAAAAGGGCATTACCAAAGAATCCAAGATAGAAAGAATGAAAGATAATCTGTACGATAATCAATTTGAATATATTTTTACGCTTATTCATGAAGCGAAAAGTAAAGTCTTCAAAAGTGTAAATGCCACTCAAATTATTCTCTACTGGGAGATTGGAGAGTACGTCCACGAACGTTTATCCAACGCACAATGGGGTACGAACACAGTTCAAAAATTAGCGGATTATTTGCAACAAAAAGACCCTTTGCTGACTAATTTCTCGAAAAGGGGATTGTATAGAATGCAACAATTTTTTCAAGCATATTCTGATAAACAATTTGTGTCGACGCTGTCGACACAAATTAGCTGGTCTCATCATTTGGAGATTTTAAGTGCAACGAAAACCATTGAAGAAAGAGAATATTACCTCAAATTAACGCTCAAAGATAGATTGAACGTCCATGATTTGAGACGGCAATTGAAATCAGCTCATTTTGAACGAAGTATAATTGCGGATAAACTATTACCATCCTCTTTTGATAATTATCCGAAAGATGTAATGGGCGTTTTCAAAGATTCTTATGCTTTGGAATTTTTGAAATTACCTGATAATCATTCTGAAAATGATTTACAAAAAGCTCTCGTAAGAAATTTAAAATCATTCATTTTGGAATTAGGGGGCGATTTTACTTTTGTTGCGGAGGAATATAGATTACAAATAGATATGGAGGATTTCTACATTGATTTGCTTTTTTATCATCGTGAATTATGTTGTTTAGTGGCTTTTGAATTAAAAATTGAAAAGTTTTCACCTTCACACTTGGGGCAACTCAATTTTTATCTGGAAGCATTAGACCAAGATATTAAAAAGCCTCATGAAAATCCAAGTATTGGCATTTTATTGTGCAAAACCAAAAGTAAAACCGTAGTAGAATATGCTTTGAATCGCAATGTTTCACCAGCTTTGGTAATTGATTATTCCACTAAATTAATTGATAAAAAGCTACTTCAAGCTAAGGTTGAAGCGTTATTTTCTTAATCTCCCCCAATAATGCTAATCAACCTAAAACAAACCCTCCTCGACCTCACAAAACCCCGCATCATGGGGATTTTGAATATTACGCCCGATTCTTTTTATGAAGGAAGTCGCTTTACTGATTTGTCGAAAATCTTAACTCAAACCGAAAAAATGCTTTCGGCAGGAGCAACTTTTTTAGATATTGGTGGACATTCCACTCGCCCAGGAGCATCGCCCGTGAGTGAAGAGGAAGAACTCAAACGGGTTTTGCCAGTGGTGGAAGCAATCATCCATAATTTCCCCGAAGCCTTGATTTCCATTGATACGTTTCGTTCAACGGTGGCTCAATCGTGCGTAGAAGCGGGTGCGGTGATGATCAATGATGTGTCGGGGGGAGATTTGGACGATAAAATGTTTGAAACCGTAGCGAAGTTGAATGTTCCTTACGTATTAATGCACAGTCGTGGCACACCTGAAACCATGACTCAACTAACTGATTATCAAGACTTAGTGACAGATGTTTTGGATGAATTACAACGAAAAATTTATCGTTTACGACAATTAGGACAAAAAGACATCATCATAGATTTAGGTTTTGGTTTCGCCAAAACCGCCGACCAAAATTATGTATTACTGAATCATTTGGAAGACTTCAAACTATTGGATTGTCCGATGTTGGTGGGCGTTTCGAGAAAGTCAATGATTTGGCGAAAACTCAATATTTCACCCAATGATTCTTTGAACGGCACTACGGTTTTGAATACCGTTGCTTTGATGAAGGGAGCGAACATTTTGCGGGTGCATGATGTGCAGGAGGCGGTTGAGGCGGTTTTTTTAGTTAAACAGTTGGAAAGTTAAAGTAGTTAAACAGTTTATGTTAGTGCATGATTTTCAACTGTTTAACTACTTTAACTTTTAAAACTGTTTAACTCTAATTAGTTATCAGCAATTGAGCCAATAAATAATCTGCAATCAGAACAGCAATACAACTATTGGTTACAGCCTTCGTACTCGACTGTCCTACTTCCAAAGCTCCTCCGCTCGTAAAGTATCCTTGAAAAGAGGAAATGGTAACGATTAAAAACGCAAAAAAGACGGATTTAATCAAAGCAAAAGTCACGTTAAAAGGCTTGAACTCATATTGAATTCCTTGGATATATTCCTGCGGTGAAATTGCTCCTGTGAGCCATCCAGCCAAATATCCTCCCCAAATTGCCAAAAATGCTGCCAACGTTACCAACATCGGAAACACAATGATTGCTGCAATTATTTTGGGTAAAACTAAATAAGAAGTCGAGTTAATTCCCATTACTTCCAGAGCATCAATTTGTTCAGTAATTCGCATTGTGCCTAATTCTCCCGCAATATTTGAACCCACTTTTCCTGCTAAAACGATGCCCGTAATGGTCGGAGCAAATTCTAAAATAGTAGAGTCTCGCACGATTAAGCTAATGATATAATGAGGCACAAAAGGATTATCCAAATTGGCGGCAGTTTGCAC
>JANXML010000268.1 GCA_025354645.1 Arcicella sp.
AATTTTGGAACGGCTACCAATTTTGGAGAGGAAATTGTCTTTACCAAATATTTCAAAAATATCGGTTTTTCTGGAAATTACACTTACACTAATTCCAACATTACGACCACAAAACGCATTTACGGACGTGACCAAAACGGAAATATCGTAAACTCGGAAGGAAGTCAAAGTCGCCCGCTACAAGGTCAATCAGATCATATCGCCAATCTTTCTTTAATCTATAAAAGTGCCATCAAGGGGCTTGATGCTCAATTATCGTGGGTTTACACGGGGCAACGCATCAACATCGTTTCTGCCTACAAAGATTTAGATTATTGGCAAAGAGGCACTTCACAAGTAGATTTTTCGGCAGAAAAGAAATTTGGGCAAAAGCATTTTTCAGTATTTATGAAATTGACTAATCTCTTGAATAATCCCATTATCGTAGAAGTTTTGAAACCTAATATTAGCCAAAATTTACCCGAACAAACTGACCCTAACAGAATCTTAGTTCAGAAGGATGTTTTTCAACAAAGCTATCTTTTCGGAATTCGATATAAACGTTAATTTTTCCCAATCTAAAAAATATTACCCATGAAATCTAAATTACATTTTTTGTCTAAAATCACGCTTTTTGCCTTCATTTGCTGCCTATTTTCTTGCGGCAAGACCGAAGAAAACGTGGTAGTATCTGCTCCACTCTTTAAAGTTGGACAAGCGGTGAGTACCAAAACGCCACTTTCAGGTTCAATCAAAGGAACGCTTTTGAGTGATTCCACGTACAAAGTAGGCGGAGACGTTTTCATCAACGAAAACGATACCTTAGTAATCCAAGCGGGTGCAAAAATCTGTTTTCCAGGCAATGCTCCTTATTGTTTTGTGGTAAAAGGTTCGTTGCTTTCATTAGGTTCGGAAGCCAAGCCTATCTATTTTACCGTTTGTGGTCAGGCAAAAACTGATACTTACGGAGCTGACCCAACCGCCGACCCTGCCTACAAAGGACTTTGGGGTGGTATTTTGGGCGAAACAACATTCAAAAACATCATCATTAAATGGACGCACATCGAATTTGGTGGGGGAAAATTAGCGACTTCACCCGTTTCTTTTTTGGCAAACGGAGCTAATACTTATGCGATTTCAACTTCTAATCCAAACGGACTTTTAGTTTTGGAAGATTCTTGGGTTTACGGTGCAATTGACGATCCTATTCGTCCTTTTGGTTGTAAGTTTTTGATGATGAGAAATACATTCGAGAAGGGTGGTTTCACGGGCGGAGAATCCATGAATATCAAGTCTGGAACGGTTGGAATTTTTGCTTACAACCTTGTTATCGGTTCGGCAACCAATGGACCAAAGGCATCTAATAATGGTGGTAAAAACCCCCAAACAGAAGTACAAATGTATAATAACACGATTGTTTGTTCGGGTTATCGTCGTAGTGCGGCGGGTCGTGGTGGTGCAACTAATTTTGAGGAAGGTTCAAAAGGCGTTTATTATAACAACTTGATGGTAAACTGTAAGTTTGGTCCAAGAGTAGTTGGAGCAACGGCAAATTACAACGGAAATGCCTTGGTCGTAGCCGATACGGCAAACGTAAAAGGTGGGTATAATTACAGTTACGTGGATTCTGTGAAAATTGCGAATGAGATTTATCCAACGGGTTTTGCTCAAAAACCAAGTGCAAATGATATTCCCCTTCCAAGTTCGTTTTTACCAACAACTTATAAGCCAGGGGCAGTTTATGACGGTACAGCGGCAGTTGGCAAAAACAATCCAAATTTTGTAAATTTTCCTTTGCCAGTAACTCGCAAATTTGCGGATTATAGTTTTGTAGGAACTTATAATTTTCGTTTACAATCAACATCTCCTGCCATTGGAAAGGGTTTTACGGGTTTCACGCCACTCGCTGGAATTCCGATAAGCCCAAATTTTGGAGCAACCGTAATCACGCCTCCAAACAAAGATATTGGGGCATATCCAACGGATAATTCTGGAAATAAACATTAAGAAATTAATTATTGTAATTTTTGATTAAACGCTGGCTGGGTTCAAAACCCAGCCAGCGTTATCAATTAAACCAAACCCAAAAATGAAAAAGTTACTTTTATGTTTAACGATGTTCTTTTGCGTTGATGCCTTCGCACAAGACAAAATGGAGTCGGTTTTTATTGCAAAACCTTATCTCCAAATTGGCAATAATCCAAGCCCAACAGCCATGCAATTATTATGGCATTCTGCGGATGATAATGCTGTGTGGAGCGTTGAAATGCAAGCCGATAAAAATGCTTCTTGGGTAAAAACGGATGCCCCGAAATATACAAAAGTTGCCGTTCAGGGAATTACGCCTCACAAAGTTTATAACGCTACTTTTACGGGTTTAAAAGCGGGTAATACATTCAAATATAAGGTATTACGTGATGGAAGAGAAGTTTTTATGTCGGATGCAAAAGCTCAAATTGCGGCGGATAAACCGTATCGCTTTGTGGCGTTTGCGGATATTGGAGCAGAGACAACCGTGCAGAAAAGGCTGGCGACACAAGTATATGTAAACAATCCAGATTTTGTGGTTGTGCCTGGTGATATTGTGTATGACCGAGGATTGATTTCTGAATATCGCACTAAATTTTGGCCCATTTATAACCATGACAAAGCCGATTCAACGGGTTCACCTTTGATGCGAAAAGTACCGATGATTTCGGCGGCTGGCAACCACGATATTGATACCCGTGATTTGGATAAATACCCCGATGCCCTTTCGTATTTTTATTATTGGAATCAGCCTTTGAATGGAATGATTAATAAGGAAGGAGGAGCAATTACGCCAACCTTAACGGCTTCTGCAACCAATAGAGCCGCATTTGAGGAAGCCGCAGGAGATGCTTATTTGAAAATGGCAAACTATTCCTTTGATTATGGAAATGCTCATTGGTTGGTTTTAGATTCAAATCCATACGTGGATTTTACGGATAAAACGTTACAAGATTGGATAGCAAATGACTTAGCAAATGCCAAAAATGCCACTTGGAAATTCGTGATGTATCATCATCCAGGGTTCAATTCTGCCCGTGAGCATTATGAACAACAGCACACCAGACTTTTATCTCCCATTTTTGAAAATAACAAGGTAGATGTTGTTTTCAACGGACACGTTCATAATTATCAACGAACTTTTCCGATGAAATTTGTGCCAGACAAAAAGGGCGTTCTTTTGGTGGCAGGAATGGGAAATAAAGTCGTCAGGGGAAGAGTTGTGAATGGGCGTTGGACGTTGGATAAAAATTTTGATGGCAAAACCAAAACCAAGCCAAACGGAATTATTTACGTGATTACGGGTGCGGGTGGTAACGATTTATACAATCCAGAACAGCAAAAAGACCCAGATTCTTGGCAGAAATTTACGGATAAATTTATCTCCGAAATTCATTCCATAACCGTTGCTGACGTTGATGGTACATCAATGACAATCAAGCAATTAGATGTTGATGGAAAGGTTTTAGATTCGTTTAAGATTACGAAATAAGGTAAAATTATATCTCAACAGGATTTAAGTGATTGGCAGGATGGACAGGATTTTTTAGAATTTATCTTGTCAATTGCTTAAATCCTGTTGAGATGATTTAATTTTTTATTCAATAAATTTCTATTCCAAATACAACCCCTTCAACTTAGCAATTTTCGCCACATCCAATTCCATTTCGGTTTTCAAAAAATTATCTATCGAATCATATTTTGTATCAATCGTTTTCAAAAATGTTTCAAGATACATTGGGTTTGCCGCCATCATTGAATTTACGGTTTTCTCAGACATTCCATTTTTAACCATCATTTGAGCCATTTTATCACGGGCATTTTTCCAATAAAAATTGGTTGCTTTGTAATCGGCAATAATATAGTTTCGCTCAACGCCAAAGGCAGATAAAACCAAGGCTGCACCCATACCCGTTCTGTCTTTGCCCGCTGTGCAGTGAAACATCAATGATTTATCGTTTGGAAGAGCCAATAATTGGTCGAACATGGGTTTATATTTTGCCTTCAAATGGTCGGTGCGAGTATAAGTTGCCAACATCATTGAATCTCTGTTCATGGTTGCATAATTGGTATTAAGTCTCACATTTTCACTTCCTGCGGGTAAGTTAATGTACTGAATTCCAGTAGGTAATTTGTCGGGACTGGTTTTCAATTCGTCGGGTCCACGCAAATCGCACACGGTGGTTAAATGTAGATCAGAGAGCGTTTTAAGGTCATTATCGGTCAATTTACTCACATCCGCCGAGCGATAAATATGCCCCCATTTTACGTGTTTATGTTCTTGGGTTGGATAACCTCCCAAATCTCTAAAATTACTTCCTCCTTCCAATTTAATTTGTCTTTTTGGATTGAAAATGATGGTAGTATCCTGAGCGTAAGCTACTTGCGATATGACTACGAAAATTAATATTAGTACGTTTTTCATGTGTTTATTATTGAAATTTGAATTAAATTATATTTTTAACGTTGTCGAGGTTTAAAACCTCGACAACGTTTTTACAACTAAAATGTGATTCCTACTTGTAAGCCCGCCCCGACGGAAAAAGACCTGTTTCCCCCAAATCGAAACGGAACGGGCATGGCTACAAAAAAATTGTGCATGGGCGTTCGGGCAATTACTTTACTGAAAACGGCAGTATATCCAAAGCGTCCAGAGGTTTCAAATGCCATTCTATTATTGATTGAAAAACCTTTGGGAAATCGAAGAATTACGCCTGGATGAAACAGCATATTGCTAACCGAAGCATTGCCATTTACTGATTTGATAAAAGGGGTAATTTCAAAACTGAACCCTAATTTATCGCTTTTCAAAATGTTCACGCCTACTGGAAAACCAACGGTATAATCGTTTTTGAAATTAAAAACTGTTTCGTTATCATAAACCGTAATAATTGGATGAACTAAGCTGATATACCCCGTAAATTTGGGATAATCGGTTTTAGGTTGTTGGGCGATAAGGTGTGATGAAACGAATAGTAAGAAAGTTAAAAACAGTATATTTTTGAGCATTAGAAAAAGGTTTATAATTATATTTACGGTAGTGTTACAGAATGTATGCTCTAATATGGGTTAAATCACAAGAGGACGATAACTTTGTAGAATGTCTTACGTTCTTGTCAAAGTATATTGCCCTCATTGTGAAGCACCAAATGTAAAGAAGAATGGTGTAAAGGGCA
>JANXML010000269.1 GCA_025354645.1 Arcicella sp.
TTCGATAACTATGAATCTGACTTGTTTTGAAGTCATGTTCTAAGGCTAATTTAGCCGATTCGCTTAATATTGGAGTATTGACTCGTCCCATGGAACGAAGTTAATAAAAATAACATAAACTATTTTCAAACGGGTACTTACGGCTGTAAGATGTATCTATGATTTTGACTCATTGTTGTAAAAATTTACACTCAAAAAAGGTTCAAAACCCTCGGCACTCTCGGCACGCTCGGCACGCTCGACACTATTATTCTGTAAGTATCTGATTATCAATTAGTTGTTAATTTGTCAAATTAAAACCGTGCCGAGCGTGCCGAGAGTGCCGAGGGTTTTGAACCTTTTTTGAGAATTATTCAAAGGCTTTTTTCTCCAAAAATATAATACGACCATAATTTTTACGCTCAATTTCAAAACCTGCATTGATAAATCTTTCAGCAAATTTTTGGATTCCAACGGCTCTAAAATTGCTATCGTTACAATACGATTTGTAATCTTGATAAACCTCTTTCAAAGTCTTATTTTGAACCACGGATTTAATATAATTTTCATCCTCAATAAATAGTAAAACGCTATCTGACGATTTTTTAAAATCCTCTATTGCCTTTTTGGCTCTCTCACAATCGGTAAATTTTCGGTTTGCCATGATACGGTTTAAGCCAATCAAAAGCCAATTAAAAACCCCTGCCAATTCTGATTTTATAATCTTATCCGCTAAATCTATATCTACCTCACTATCTTGGATAACCTCATCAAAAGGAATGACTAAAAACCTTCTGAAATAGGCTTCGCTGGATTCAGTTTCTTTTGGCAAAGTGTTGGTATTGAAAATAAATTTGGCTCTATTTTTCAGCGTAAAAGGCTTACCATAAGGTTCACGGGCTTGGATTGGTTCACCACTAATTAAGGCTTTAAAGGTGTCCACGGGTAAATCAAAACCTTTTTCAGAACTATAATTGAGTAGTACATTGGTGAGTTTTGCCCTGTTGTATTCATGCCCAAACAAACCCAATGAATAATTCAAAACGTTCTCTTTCCCTATCAAAGCGTTAAGAATATTGAAGAAAACAGACTTCCCATTTTTACCGCCACCGATTAACATCAGGCATTTTTCAATATTTAATCTTGTGAAAATAAATCCACAAAATTCCTGTAACAATTCCCTGCTCGCCTGGTCGGGAACAACACGAAGTAGGTACTTATCGAATAAAGGGCAAACGGCTGTGCTGTCGTACTGATAGGGTAATTGGTAGGTAATAAAATCTTTTGGCTCAAAGGAATTTAAGACAAACTTTCCGTTTACTATTTTGCCCGTACCATTCAGAAAGTTTACCGAAACTTCATCTTCTTTTGGCTCGGTTATTTCTAAAAAGGCATCAGAAAGAAACTGTTTTAGAAGTTTGTCCTTAAACTCCCAATGATTAGCTTCGTAGTCAGGACAACCCATTTTTATTGCGGATTCTCCCAAAAAGTTTTTAATTTGTTCCTTATCAAATTGTTTCCAGAACGCCCCGTTGAATACGTAGATATAATCATACGCCCTTGCTAAGTTCCATTTATTATCTTTTGATACCTGTAACAAATTCTTGGTTATTGCATAGATAATATGCCGTTGTTTCAAGTCTTCGCCCTCTGGCAGATTAATAATCTTGCGAAAATCTACTTGCTTGATTTGGGTTAAAAGTAAAGCCGTAATTTCGGTATGATTAGCCGTCTTTGTTGGTTCTGGCGTAGTCAATTCCCTCAAATGTTCATTGAGTAATTCAAGTGAGAAAACAGGGCGTTCCACGTTATTATTATCGTTGTTTTCCATTATTTTTTACCCTCTGATTTAATGTAAGCCTGTAACTCCGCACGATTAAAATACAACTTCCCGTGTATTTTTCTGTGAGGGATTTTATCAATATTACAATAAATTGTGGCTGGCTTCGTGCCAAGTTCCTGACAGGCAATTTCAATACCTTGCTCGTAGCGGTCAGGTAGCTGGGTACTACTTGGTAGGTTAAATCTGTCGTCAAATTTCACCAAGTATTTTTCGATTGTTTCAAGACGGCTGTTGATACTCTCAAATGGATTTTGCATATTTTTTTGTTTTAAAAATTTATGCACAAATATTTGCACCGTTTTGGAACGTGTAACGAAAACTACCCACGACTAAAAAGAAAAAACCCTTCATACGCAACGTATAAAGGGTTTTTTGTAACGATTTTTGTAACGATTTTATCCGTTACTTCTATATTTTATCTGATATTGATTAGCAATTTTATCATATTCCCAATTTTTCAACTCCCTAATAACTGATAATCTTTGTTTGTCGGATAGGTTTTTATCAATGTTATTTTTGATAGTCCCCTCTTCATAATCATAACCAAACTTTTCACGTATTGCAGTTCTGTATTTTGATAATTTATCTTCTCGATTAATCCATTGAGTAGGCAAAAAAGGTTCAGACGAATTTATACTTTCTGCCACTTCTAACATGACTATACAGAATGGTATTTTTGTTGCTTTGCCCTCCGCTGGTGGTGGAGGTACATTTGAAATAGTTTTATTCGCATCATTTCGACTATGTAATTTTAGATAGTAATAATCGGTAGTGTTACAGAATGTATGCTCTAATATGGGTTAAATCACAAGAGGACGATAACTTTGTAGAATGTCTTACGTTCTTGTCAAAGTATATTGCCCTCATTGTGAAGCACCAAATGTAAAGAAGAATGGTGTAAAGGGCA
>JANXML010000290.1 GCA_025354645.1 Arcicella sp.
ATCATTTAGTCGTTCCACCAAGGCTCCTGCGAAAAGCGTATCTTCCAAATTTGGCTTGCCTTTCCAACCTGCACAAAGCACCAAAATATCATACTGTTGGTCACGAAGATAGGTTGTTAAAGCTCCTAAATTCAAGAATGAACCAATCATTACTTTCACGGCATTCTTAGATTTTGTGATTGCCAAAGTTCCGTTTGTGGTTGTCACGCAAATGGTTGAACCTTGCACTTTTTCAGTCATATAACTGAATGGCGAATTGTCAAAATCGAAGCCTTCGGGGGTTTTGCCGTCTCGTTCTGCGGAAGATAAATAGCCCTGTTGTTGGTAAGAAACGCATTCACCGAGCGTGGCAACGGGAATAATTGCTTCCACACCGTAGGCAAAGGCAGTTGTCATGCAAGAAGTGGCTCTAAAAATATCCACAACCACCACGATTGAGTTTTCAATGTCGTGCAGATGTAATAATTCAGGGGTTAAGCAAACGTCTATTTTTTTCATTTTACTTTAAAAAAGGCATTTTTGTGACCACTGCCTTCAAATATTTATTACGAATATTAATGTAAATTTCAGAGCCATTTTTGGCATATTCCGTTGCCACATAACCCATGCCTATGCCTTTGTTCATCGAAGGAGATTGCGTTCCCGAAGTCACTTCGCCAATGATATTTCCTGCGGCATCCATGATTTCGTAATGTTGTCTTGGAATGCCTCGGTCAATCATCTCAAAGCCTACCAATTTCTTTGTAACGCCATTTTCTTTAATTTTTTTGTGTAAATCAGCACAGATAAAATCTTTGTTAAACTTCGTAATCCAACCTAAACTAGCTTCTATGGGTGAGGTCGTATCATCAATATCATGTCCGTATAAACAATAGCCCATTTCTGTTCGCAAGGTATCTCTCGCTCCCAAACCAACGGGTATAATATTAAACTCCCCACCAGCTTCAAAAATGGCTTTCCACATCGCTTCGGCATGTTCGTTTGGCACATAAACTTCCATACCGCCCGCACCTGTATAACCCGTAGTTGAAATCAAAACATTGTCAAATCCTGCCACTTTTCCTTCTTTGAAAGTATAATATTCCATAGACGTTAAATCTAAATCTGTCAGTTTTTGCATCGTTTCTACGCCTTTTGGACCTTGCACAGCAAAAAGACTCATGCCTTCGCTGATGTCTTGCATCTCTACGCCAAACGAATTTTGCGAACTCATCCAATTCCAATCTTTCTCAATATTTGAGGCATTTACGACCAAAAAATATTCGTTCTCATTACGTTTATAGACCAATAAGTCATCCACAATTCCCCCTTTATCGTTCGGAAAGCATGAATATTGTACTTTCCCATCCACCAAAGCCGAAACATCGTTGGAAGTAACGTACTGCAAAAATTCCGTAGCACGCTCGCCCTTCACCACAAATTCGCCCATGTGCGAGACGTCAAAAACGCCTACCGAATTACGAACCGCCAAATGTTCTTGAATGAGATTTGTGTATAAAACGGGCATTAAATACCCCGCAAAAGGCACCATTTTCGCCCCGAGAGCCACGTGAAGATTGTTAAGGTGTACGTATTTTAATTGTTCAGATTGTTCCATTTTAATAGATTGGTTGATAATGTTACAAAAGTACAAGAAAAAACCTGATAGTCAGAAACGGCTATCAGGTTATAAGTTTATATTCTGAAATTTATTCTTGGTACAAAACCGATAAAACCGTCTGTCCAACTGCTTTGAGGGTATTTTTATCAATAATACTCATGTTATCCTTATGCGTATGATGATAAGCCCCAAAAGATGATGCACTATTTGGAATTAAATGAATAATATCAATCATTTGTATTTTGGCAGTTTCATTTACTGCCGTGTGGTCGTCTTGAATATTAGCTCCATCTGCATCTTTAAAATAGTTTGAATATCCCAAACGCCCAGCAATATCCCAAACATTTCTCACAATCATCGGAGCATACTGCATTGAGGATGCTTCGTGTGGAAAAATGGCTCCCTTTGCCCCTACGAGGTCTAAAAGGATTCCGTAATAAGCCGTATAATTTTCTTTGTGCTTATGATTTGACCAATATTGTGAACCTAATCCCAATCCGCTTGAAGAAGTTTTTCCTTCATAGCCTTTTGGTTCAAAATAGTCTTCCACGTCAAAGAAAATAATGTCCACGCCCACGTTTGGTTTTTGCTGTGCCAACTGAATGGAACGAGCAATTTCTAATAAAACCCCAACGCCACTTGCTCCATCATCGGCTCCGTCAATGGGTTTATCTTTATCAACAGAATCTTTATCAGCCACCGAACGAGAATCCCAGTGGGCAGTTAATAAAATCCGCTTTTCAGCTTTTGGATTAATGCTCCCGATGATATTACGAGCGTTCATTTTTGTGCCATCGTATTTCGTTGCCACAAAATCTTGCGAGATAACTTCACAACCAAACTGCTTCAATTTTGTAATCAAATAATTTCCACAATCTTTATGGGCTTTCGTATTCGGAACTCGTGGACCAAAATCAACTTGTGCCTTCACATACGAGTATGCAGAATCAGCTTTAAAATCAGGTGAAGGGATTAAAGAAACGTCTTCTATGGGTATTTCAGTAGGCTTTTGACAAGATTTAAAATAAACCGCCACGCCCGAGAGGAAGAAGATAGACAGAAGAATTAGGGCTGTTTTTTGTGTTTTCATTTATACCGTAGTAGGAATTGAAGTACTCGCATTTGTATTTTGTTTACGTCTATTCGTTAAGTTTAAAATTCTTATTTCCAAAACTCTTTCAATATCCGCAAGGGTTTCAATTGTAAAGTTATGTGTTCCACTTAGCCATTTTGTAATTTCAGACGGTTTTCGCCCTACTTTATCCGCAAATTGTTTTTTACCCAATCCTTTGGCTTTCATAGCATCATCGATGATACAGGCTATCCGTATTTTTCGGTCTGCACGTGCCTGTTGCTCTGGGGTAATTTCAGCTAATAAGTTATCTAAGAGTTTCATTGTTTTTAGATGTTAAAATTCTTCGTCAAAATCTTCAAAAGTGAAGTCACTTGTAAAGTCAGTAAAGTCATTATTCCACTTTAAATCACCATCTTTCATGGCTTGGCTTAAAAATTTTGAAATATCACGAAGCAAATAGTTCTCTCTTTTAAGTTTTGGGTCATCTTGCAAGGCTCTTACATTTTTAATCCCACCGCCTCCTAATATTAGTAGTACGGAGCCATAACGAATACAGTATAACCTTAATTTACGATTTGACTCATCATAAAGAGCTTCAATTCCATCGCCCAATTTGCCCTCCGCTTTCTTAAAAAAATGTTCTCTTGCTCCTTCTCTGTTTGAAATACTCTTTATTCTCGTTAAGATTTCAATTATTTCTTCATGGTAAAGTTCGTTGTTTTCTTCTAAAAATTGTTCAAACAAATTTTTATCTTCATCATTTACAAAAACAGAATAAATACTTGTTTTTGTGCCGCTAAGATTATTTATTTTTTCAAGTTTAAATTTCACTTTTAACTAAAATTTTATTAGAATAGTTCAACATCCATTTCATTCCATCGCCTTGTAAACCACATCCATCACTTTCCGCCTGATTTTTAAGGTGTTAATCTTATTATTAGCTGCCGATGGGTTTACTCGATTAGATAAAAATACGAAGACTAATTCCTTTTCTGGGTCAATCCATACGAGTGTGCCCGTGTAGCCTGAATGTCCGTATGAACTTGGTGAAACTTTATTAGAAACGAAATTGCTTTCACCGTCAGACGGTAATTTATCCCAACCCAAAGCTCTTTGGCTCCTTGTCGAACGACTATTTATGAAGAGGTTTACAGTTGCTTCACTGATAAACTGCCTATCGCCAACCTTTCCTTTATTGAGATTCATTTGAAGTAATTTCACCAAATCAGAAGCCGAACTGAACAGTCCTGCATGACCCGAAACTCCTCCCAACATGGCGGCAGTTTGATCTTGCACTGTTCCTTGTAAGAGCCTCTCTCTGAATAAGTTATCGTTTTCGGTGGGGGCAATTTGACTTTTGGAAATCTTACGTAAAGGATTAAATCCTGTGGTATTCATCACCAAAGGTTCATAAAAATTCTTTGCCGTGAAAACGTCCAAGGGTTGATTCGTCAATCGTTCCACAAGATGATGCAAAATCATTAATCCCAAATCACTATACACATACGGGTACTGCCCGTCACGGTCTTTTTTGTTCATCAATGGCGACTTTATCACCCATCGCCAAACGGAATCTCTGATGGCAGGTTTTGCGAACATCCCATCCGCAACTTCCAGTGTATATTCTGATGATTGTTTAGCACTGTAATACTCCGTTTTCCAACCCAAAGGAATGCGGGTTTTTTCCCAAAAAGGAATGTACGCCACCAATCCCGCTTGATGCCAAAGAATGTCCCGAATCGTTAAATTTTCTTTATTTGTTCCCCTTAATTCAGGTAAATAAAAAGAGGCTTTTTCGTCTAAATTTAATTTCTTTTGGTCGTACAAAAGCATCAAAGCTTGTAGCGTTGCCGTGACTTTCGTAACCGAAGCTAAATCATATATTGTACCTGAATTAACTAACTGACTATTAGCGTCATACGATAATTTACCAAAGTTTTTTTCGTAAATAACTTTGCCTTTTCGAGCCACTAAAACCTGACAACCTGGGAAGATTTTTTGGACAATTGAAGACTGAACTAATGGCTCAATGGCAGATAATTCCACACCTTTCATGCCTACACTCTCGGGTGAGGCAGTGCTTAATTTACCTACCGTCGAAAGTGTAATCCCGTCGCCCGCTTTAAAGATATTTTCTACGGAAACGGGTAATTTCCCCACCGCTGGAATTTCTCCAAAAAGCACCCTTGCCATTGCCTGGTAGGCAGTTGCATCGTCCTCATAGCCACAAATTAAAGCATTTGGTTCTGGAAAATATTTTAGGCTATACGGATTTCCAAACACGCAAACCACCACTTTTTGAGCCTTTTGTTCCAACCTTTTCACGAAGTTCTGGACGTTATACCCAACCTCTAATTTACTGGCAGATTTTTTATTAATATCATGCACACTCAACACCACCGTCGTGGTTGAATCTATGCTTTGCAGTACTGAATTAAAAAAGTTTTCGTCCGTTTTGGTGGCACTCGCAAAATGTTGAAAAGGTGTGATTTTACTTAATTCTTGTTGAAAACGATTACCCACAGAAACGTCTAACCCAATGGAAACAAACTTACTTTCATTGGGAGTAAAAGGTAAAATATTCTTCGCATCTTTCACCACCGTAATGGCGTTATTGTACAATTCCTGCTTGATTTGGGTGGCTTCGGGTGTGTTTAAATCTTGGAATAAGTTGTTGCTGTCAATGTATTTAAACTGATTCAAACCGACCCAATATTTAGCATGAAGAATTTTTCTTACTCGGTTATCAATTTCAGTTTGTTGCACTAATCCCGCATTGATTCCTTCCTTAATTTTACGGATCCCTTCGGGGATATTTTCTGAGTATAAAAGAATGTCGTTTCCAGCGATAAACGCCTGTAAATCAACTTCTCCTGGTGTAATTCCTTGTCCGTGATGCACGCCTCTCATGTTCAAAGCATCGGTGATAACCAAGCCTTTGAAACCCATTTCATTTTTTAATAAATTGGTAATAATATTCTGAGAAAGCGTTGCGGGTCGCCAATCATAGAAAGGAACTTGCAAATGCCCAACGATAACAGTCTTTATAGAATCATTAATCAATTGTTGAAATGGATATAACTCTACGTTTTTCAAACGTTCAGCCGTGTATGAAACCTGTGGGAGCGTAAAATGCGAATCGCCTTGGGTGTCGCCGTGTCCAGGAAAATGCTTTGCACAGGCAAGGAGTTGATTATTTTGCATTCCTTTCATATAAGCACTACTTTTTAATGCAACATTTTCACGCAATTCGCCAAAAGAACGATAACCAATTACGGGATTATTTGGATTAGAATTTATATCAACAACGGGAGCAAAATTGAGGTGAATACCAAGGCGTTTGCACTGGCGAGCAATTTCGCCACCCATTTTATAAATCAAAGTATTGTCTTGAATTGCTCCCAGCGTGATTTGCTTCGGAAACGCCATCGTTGAGTTCACTCGCATTGCCAAACCCCATTCACCATCAATACCAATTAACAAAGGAATTTTGGACGTTGATTGAAAGCGATTATTGAGGTTTGCATAAGCGTATGGTTCGCCTTGAAAGAAAATCAGACCGCCAATATAATTGTTTGAAATAAGCGTTTCAATGCGTTTGAAATGTGCCTCTCCGTGCGTAGGATTTATGGCAACCATAAAGAATTGTCCAATCTTTTGATCAATATCCATTGAGGCAAAAACACTGTCAACCCATTGATTTTCAGTAAGTAAGCTATTAGTTGTAAAGGCAGGAGGAGGAAAAACGCTGTGAGAATTGTTATTCTCAATGACTTTCACAGGTCTAAATAAACGAAGGAGCGTATTATTAAACTCTCCAATGACGGGCGTGCGAAAAGCCACCCAAAGGAGAACAAGTGTCAGAAAAAATAGTGATAAACGTTTTAACATCAAAAGGTAATTTTGGGTTGGTTGATTAACGCAAAGGGCTACAAAAATAGTACAAATTGAGTGCCAATGAAAGAGGGTTGGATAAATGATAGAATTACATGGTATTGAAACATTGAGATGATTAGGTTTTGTGTTCACGGGTGCGTAATCTGAAACTTGAAATATTGAAGTTGAATTAATAAAAAAATTAGACTTATTAGGCTATAACTCAACAAAATTTTATGGAACCTCTCAAATTTATGAAAATATTTCACGCACTTATTTTATTTTTCACACACACAAATCAGATTTTCTAAAATACAGATTTTACCCCCCCCCCATTTACATATTTGGCGAAAAAAGATTTTGGAATAATAAAACAAGTGTCTACATTTGAGCGTTCTTGTATCAGTATTTTATAGAGCCGTACCGCTAAGAGACTTTATTACCTAAAATAAAGACATTACCCATCATTAAAACTTTGAAAAATATGG
>JANXML010000326.1 GCA_025354645.1 Arcicella sp.
TGTCAATTTACCAGCAGGGGTACCCGTGAAATTAACAATCGGTTTTGTCAATCCAACGCCCTTGATAATCAACGCTTTATTGACTAAAACTTGTTCGTTGTATGTTCCCGAAGCTACCTCTAAGGTATGTCCATCAAGCGTTAAAGCATTATTTATTGCTGCTTGAATGGTTACATAATTTTTATTGGTAGTAATATTCTTTACACCACAAGTACCGACCGTAATAGCCACAGGAGCCAAAGTAGCCACACAATTAAGTGAAGTTGTGATTTCAACCGTAACACTTCCGCTTGTAGTAAAAGTAGGAACATAAGTATTTGAAGCACCATTCTGCATCGAAACGCCACCAATTTTGAAATTATAATTGGCATATCCCGAAGGTGCTGTAAAACTTACTGCATCACTTGAACAAACTATTCCATCGTCATTAGTTGCCCCTGATGTTTCAGTAAAAGTTAATGTTCCCGTTGGGATTGGGTTTATGACAACGTTCAATGGAGAAGTAGTATTCGTACAACCATTGGCATCCGTTGAAGTAAAAGTGATGTTTGTGTTACCCACTGTTAATCCAGCTACTAAACCGACATTGCTAACTGTTGCCACAGCAGACACTGATGTTGCCCAACTTGAAGTAACTGCCGCAGGAACAGAATTTCCCGCAAGGGGTAAAGTAGAACCTACACAAACAGGACCTGTTCCAGTAATCGAAACAATTGGCAAAGCATGAACCGTTACCACAATATTATAAACCTGACTCTCACAACCCGTTGTAGTGTTTTCAATAATCAATGTTGCATTGTAGTTACCAGCAGGTACTGCCGCAGGAACAGGAATAGCGATTGAGCCAGAAGAAAATGTATTTGAAACGTTGATAGCATCAACAAATCCTGCCGTCTCTGCCGCTGCATCAAAATTCATAGAATAAACACTTGGAGAACCCGTAACGCCTGTGTAAGTTAAATTCGTAGTGGTAGTGCCACGGCAAACCTTTGGATTTAGATTTGGAGTTAAAGCGGGTAAAGGATTAATGATAACTGCCCTTGTTGCAGATATAGAACAAGTAGGCAAAGAACCATAAGAAGCAGTATATTGCGTATTGACAGTACCAGCAGCCGTTCCCGTAATTAAATTTGTTGCATTAGTCGTTGGACTCGAAAGCGTCCCAGAACCGCCACCGCTTAGAATCGACCAAGCGTGAGTAAGGGCGGGTACAGAACCACCCGCAGTACTACCAGTGAGTGTAACGGCATCATTTACGCAAATAGCAGCAGATGCAGGGGTAATACTTGCTGAGATAGCAGGATTACATTCAACTGTTCCTGCCACATTAATAGTTCTCAAATATAGCTCACCAGCCGAAGTGGCATTGAATCCATATATTTTGAAAGTAACCGTTTGGGTTGTAATTATAGGTGTAAACGAAGCCCAATCTCTTTGTTGCCCAACATTGCTACAAGTTGCACTTGTGCCAGGAGTCAAACTTGCACCATTTTCCACAAAACTGCCACTGCCAATTGTATAAGAATATCTAACAGAACTGGGTGCACCACTCGGAGAACTTGGAGCTCTCAAAAATGCTGAAAAACCCGTAATATTCAGACGATAACCAGCTTTAGGAGCAAGGGTAAAAGATATAAAATCCCCAGAAGCATCAACCGAACTTATGCTTGATGCGGTCAAAGTTGAAAAATCTTTTGCCCCAAAACCATCCGTCGAACCCGTGCAGGTCAGTGAGGTATTGTTCAATCCAGAACCTCTCGTAAGGTTTCCGCCCGTAGCATTGCTATTTACGGCAAATGGAGTTCCTATATTGTTATCAGTATATTGATAAATTTGAGAGAAACTGCTGAAATTAAGCCCCAAACCTATCAGAATAAATAAAAGGGATTTTAGAAGTAATGATGTTTTCATACAATTAGTAATTGGAAAAATTGATTAGCTATAATATTTATAAAAAAGACGTAAAAGGGTAATTATGCCGAAATTTGTCGGCAGTGTGAGGGAGGAAAACCGTAGATTTTTGAGAAGGAACGGCTGAAATAATTGGCATCAGAATAGCCAACTTTAAAAGCCACTTCATAAATCGAATGGTTGGTATTTATTAGTAATTCCTTGGCTTTTTCCAGCCTTATTTTTTGGATAAATTCTGAACATGAATAGCTCGTTTCTTCAACTAATTTCCTGTGTACGTGCGAGCGACTCATTTTCAGAGCCTCGCAAAGGGCAGGACAGCCAAATGACTCGTCATCAAATTTGGATTCAACAATATTTCGGGCAACCGTTAAAAAATCGTGGTAGAGTGGCTTCATAATTTAGTCCTCTTTTGATTAATTTTGAACAATAAAATAACGTACACGCTTCTACCAGTCATTTGTGACGGAGCATCGTGATTTTAATTGTTAGTGGTTGTGTTGAAACTGGGGTGAATTCGGCTTAACTATTAATTTTTTGCTTCAAAGACGGTTGATACAGACGAATCTCTACGTGAAACCTCTGTTTAGAAAGAAAGGATTTTTTATTTTGGAGTGTATTATTTTTTTGTGTTATCATAAATGACTCATTGCTGAACTATTATCGTACAAATACCTCATTTCTAAGGGAATGCAATATTACAATACTAATCAATAATAAATCTTCATTATTGTTGTTTTTATTATAAAGCAAAACTTGGTATGATTTTGAGGTCATTTTATAGCTTTAAATGCAATAATACAAACAAATTTATCACCCCATTCTTCACTATTGTATCTCTTATCAAACGGTATTCAATTTTCGATTTCCATTTTCTTTTGCAATACTACAAACATTAATAAATTAACTTTCTTCACTAATGTTGTTCTTATTATACGGTAAAATTTCAACCCTATTTTCAAGAGAATGCAATACTACAAATAAGCCTAATAAGTCCTTCTTCACTAATGTTGTTTCGGCATTTTTGGCGTTGGGTGATTTTTTTAAAAGCCTTGAAATAGATTAGTAACGAAGAAATTTAGTAATCATGTTTCAAAATATTTTCCGTAAATTCAAGTCCAATTTGAACTATTCAAGTAAAATATATGAATTCATCAACAAACGTCCGTACGCATTTTCGTGCCTGCAATCTTTGCGAAGCCATCTGTGGTTTAGAAATTACGGTTAATGAAAACAATGAAATCCTGACTATCAACGGTGATAAAAAAGATCCTTTCTCTCGTGGTCATATTTGCCCTAAAGCCGTCGGATTGAAAGATATTTATTTAGATAAAAACCGATTAAAACAACCCGTCAGAAGAACTGAATCTGGTTGGGAAACCATCTCGTGGAATGAGGCTTTTGATGAAGTTGCTTCAAAACTCAAATCCATCCAAACTCAATTTGGTAAAAATACCGTTGGGATTTATCAAGGTAATCCTTCCGTTCATAATTCTGGAACGCTTTTGTCTGCTCCTGCATTTCTGAGGGCGTTAGGAACGAAAAACCGTTTTTCAGCCACTTCTGCTGATCAATTGCCCCATCATTTTGTGTCGTCATTAATGTTCGGACATCCACTTTTACTACCCGTGCCAGACATTGACCGCACAGATTTTATGCTAATCATCGGTGGAAACCCTTTGGCTTCTAACGGTTCAATGATGACGGTTCCTGACGTGGCAAATCGTTTAAAAGCCATTCAAAAAAGAGGAGGAAAATTTGTGGTGATTGACCCAAGAAAAACCGAAACCGCCAAAATTGCCGACCAACATATTTTTATCAAACCTGCTACGGATGTATATCTATTATTGGCAATTTTAAACGAAATTATAAGCCCTTCCATTTTAGGGGAAGGGTTGGGATGGGGTGCTGAGACAAATCTTCCAATTGATAATCAAGCCATTTCAGATTTAAAATTTGCCATTCAAACCTATACCCCAGAAGCCGTTTCAAGCATTACTGGAATACCGACAGAAATCATCAAAAACCTTGTCAAAGACATCCTGAATGCCAAAAGTGCCGTTGTGTACGGAAGAATGGGCGTTAGTGTGCAAGCCTTTGGGGGCGTTTGTCAATGGTTAATAAATTGTATAAATATTTTCTCGGGCAATATGGATTCAGAGGGTGGAGCCATGTTTACGCAACCCGCTTTCGACCTTTGGGGACGGGCGAAAAGAGGTGAAAACTATTTTAACCGTTATCAATCAGCCGTCAGAAAATTACCAGAATTTGATGGCGAACTACCTGTCTCGGCAATGGGCGAAGACATCTTGGCGGGAGGAATAAAAGCACTTTTCACGGTCTGCGGAAATCCTGTATTAAGCACCTCAAACGGAACGCAATTAGACACTGCTTTGGAAGG
>JANXML010000333.1 GCA_025354645.1 Arcicella sp.
TGTTCAGATATTCTTCATTTGCTTTGGCAACCGTTATTATCAGGCTGTCACTTTCAGCTCCAAAGTTTTATAATGTGCTTCTAAGCGTCTCAGCGGGGCTATTTGTACTCATGGTTACAAACATCTACAACATGCTTAATAAAAATGAGGTTTTGAAATGAATAGACAAAATACGAAATATTGAAATTAGTGGTTCAGGATGGTAAATCATAAATAGATAAAAACTGGCATTATTTTCGATGTAAAAAAACTGTTTACCCATTATAACAAACTCATTTTTTTTACGTTAAAAAATTAATGTAAATGAAAAAGGTATCTTTGTCGAAATTTTCGATTCAATATAAATATGAAAAAACATACCCCATTACTGATTTTATTGTTGATTGCCACCCTAAGTTCGCAATCAGTTGTAGCACAGTTTAAGTTCTCAAATCTCTTTGGGAGTAAAGAAAAAGCCCGTAAAAATCGCATTTTTGAGCCTACTTCAACCGTAAGTTTGGGTTTTGGGACTTCCAGTTATTATGGAGATTTATCGCCCTACGGAAGAATTATCCAATCAACTTTCAACGGAATGCGTTGGAATGCCAATTTCAATTTTACCCGTCAAATCTCTCCAACCTTTGGTGTTCGTTTTGGATTAACATGGGCAAGAATCTCGGGCGACGATAGTTTTTTGAACGGTGTTGCAGGCTATGAAGCCAATTTCATGAGAAACCTTCATTTTAGGAATGATATTAAAGAACTTTCAATCGTTGGACAATATGATTTAGTACGTACAGAACGCAGTTATCTACGCCGTGAACAAATAATCCCTTATATTTTTGGAGGAATTGCTGTTTTTGCCCACGACCCAGTTGCTCGTCCAGACAGTAGCGTTTATCAAAGTAGAGATTGGGTGCGTTTACAACCTTTGAATACAGAAGGACAAGGTTTGCCAGGTTACACAACGCCTTACTCTTTAATTAGTGTATCTTTTCCAATCGGTTTTGGGGTACGTTACAAGTTGAATCCAAGTTGGGATTTAGGCTTTGAAATGGGCTTTCGTTATACTTTGACCGATTATTTGGATGATGCAGGTGGAAATTATGCAGACCCAAACGATTTGGCTGGTCAGAGTCCTTTGTCACGTGATATGGGCAACAGAACCTTAGAAAGATACGCTGCAAATCGTGGAATTGACCGTAAGCAAGGAGTTGCTAATTATTTAACAAGTCAAGGCTTATACGACCCTGCTTCGGGTTTAGATCCATTTACAGTTGTGACATCAGTACAAGGTTTTTCAGACAAAACCGATCAAAGAGGTAATCCGAAATACAAAGATTCTTATATGTTAACGACATTCAAATTAATCTATCACATTCCTGGAAAAATTAGGTGTCCAGTTCCTCGTTAAACAATCTTTAATTTAAAAAATAATGGTCAGGTATTTATTCGCCTGACTTTTTTTATAAGCATGAAATCAATTAAAAATCTAACTTTATTTTTTTGTATATCACTAAGTATAAACGCATTATCCCAAAAAATTGAGATTGGTGGAGGTTTAGGTGCGATGAATTATAAGGGAGATATTTCACCCGATTTTCATCCTTCATTTGCCCAATTAGGAGGGCATTTATTGTTTCGCTATAATTTAAAAAAGGATATAACCTTTCGTTTGGGAGCTAATTTAGGTTCAATTTATGCAAACGATAATGAAGTTAGTGATTCGTTTAACAAATTACGTGGACAGTCTTTCAAAACCAGTATCAGAGAAGTAAGTTTAATCACTGAATACAATTTTTTCAGTTATCAATACAGTAGAATGCACAAAGATTGGTCGCCGTATGTATTTGGTGGTGTAGCTTTTATGAGTTTTTCTCCACGTGATACGCCCGTTTCTGACTACAAGCAAGCGGGAGTTGTAATTCCATTTGGCATTGGTATAAAATATAATCTTTCAGGTCCTTGGGATTTAAACATTGAATTTGGCACACGCAAAACCTTTACCGATTATTTGGATAATTTGGGTGGCGACAATCCAGCTTTACCACGAAATGCCCAAAACGATTATTCTCGTGGAGATATGTATTACTACACTTCGTTAGGAATTACTTATAAATTTATTCGTATTATTTGCCCGAAATAAATAATCGATTTATAAAATTACTTACCAGTGGCATGACTGAAAGTCATGTCATTGGTCATTTATAGCAGCCTCAATTGAGCAGTATTAACAACAAATCCGCTTCCTAATGCCCTTCCTCCTTTTATCCTATCTCATTATTCCGTAAATTTGTATTGTCGTTAAATATTGACTTTAAAGGTAATTCTTTCGAGTCAACTTGCTTGTCAAATAATTAGTTAATCTGTTGGTTTTCAATTATTTAAGTTAATGAGTAGTTAGCAAATATATAATTTATAGAAAATATAAAATTGACAAATTTTATTCATGTAAAGGAAAAAGAATTATGATGTAAGCTAAATGACATCTTATAAAAAACCATTCTGTTAAATTGTGTTAAATCAGTGAAGGAACAATTAGACCAAAACAATCTGCCCAAACACATTGCCGTTATTATGGACGGGAACGGACGTTGGGCAAAACAACAAGGTTTCGTAGATAGAGTTTTTGGGCATAGAAATGCTCTAAAAGCAGTGAAAGAAGTAATTGAAGGATGTGGAGAATTAGGCGTTAAATATTTGACTTTATATGCTTTTTCAACCGAAAACTGGAATCGCCCAAAAGCGGAAGTTGATGCTTTAATGATGCTTTTAGTGAAAACCATTAAGGACGAATTGCCAACGATGCAAAAAAATAATGTTCGTTTAGATACCATTGGTGCAACTCAGACATTACCAACAAGTTCTCAAAAAGAATTAAAAAGTGCCATTGAATCCACTAAAAATAACACAGGTTTAACTGTAATATTAGCGTTATCGTACAGTGGCAAATGGGATATTGTAAATGCCACGAAAAAGTTAATTGAAAAAGTCCAAAAAAGGGAAATTTCAATTGAAGATATTACTGAAGATTTGTTTGAAAGTTCTTTAGACACAAAAGGAATTCCCAACCCAGACTTAATGATTAGAACAGGAGGTGACCATAGAATTAGCAATTTTATGCTTTGGCAATTGGCATATGCTGAACTATTTATCTTTGAGGATTTATTCTGGCCAGATTTCAGAAGAGAACACTTACAGGAAGCAATTTTAGATTATCAAGATCGGGAAAGAAGATTTGGAAAAACTTCTGAACAATTAAAAAAATAATTTTCAATAAGGCGGCATTCTGCGTTCAATATTAATTTTCAAGGTTTAGGTAAGTCAAATTATTGAACTGCGTTTTTTACCTAAAAATTGATGGTTAATTATTGAACGTTATTTTCATAACACTAATTACACAAGAAATAAAAAGCCTATTCAAAAAGGCTAATAATAAAATGAAAAAATATACTTTACTACTTTCCTTTTTATTCTTTTCTATTCTCTCGCACGCCCAATTGCGTGGAGCTTTGGGGCAACGTGCTGCAACGTCACCAAGTTCAGTGGAATTAAATTACGCTGAACCCAAAGAATACGAAATTATAGATATAACCACCACAGGCTCAAAGTATTATGATGGAAATTCGATGATTTCTTTGTCGGGTTTACGTGTGGGTGATAAAATCAAAGTTCCTGGAGATGCAATTACATCTGCCATTAAAAAATTGATGGGACAAGGAATTTTGGAAGAAGTTGAAGTGGATGCTTCTAAAATTGAAGGAGATAAAATCTGGTTAAATATGGTGATTAAAGAACGTCCACGACTTTTTAAATTGCAATATACAGGCATCAAGAAGGGAGAACAAGAGACATTGAACGATAAAGTGAAGGCGTATAAAGGTAAAATTGTAACGGCAACAGTTAAGAAAAATATTGATTTAGCGATTCGCAAGTTTTATCAAGACAAAGGCTATTTAAACGTTGCCATTAAAATTGCTGAAAAAACTGATTCTGCCCGTGGAAATAATGCAACCATGAAAATTGATGTTTCAAAAGGGAATAAAGTAAAAATCTCGGAGATTAAATTTGAAGGAGTTGCAGAATTATCGGAAGGAACCGTTCGCAAGAAATTAAAAAATACCAAACAAAAGGCTTTTTACAAAATTTTCAGTCCTTCAAAATATATTCCAAAGAAATTTGAAGAAGATAAAATTAAATTAGTTGAATTTTATAACAAAAAGGGATATCGTGATGCCCAAATTATGATGGATTCGGTTTATAAAGATGGAGACAAATACGTTAAAATCTTAATGAAAATTGATGAAGGAAAACAATATCATTATCGTAATATTTATTGGGAAGGAAATTATATCTATCCTGATAGTGTTTTATCAGAAATTTTGGCAATTAAAAAAGGGGATGTATATAATGTTGAGGATTTAGAAAAACGCTTAAACGGAAAGCCACAAGAAGACGTTAGTTCAGCTTACATGGATAATGGTTATTTGTTTTATCAGTGTGAACCCGTTGAAACTGCCGTTTTGGGGGATTCCATTGACATTACTTTTAGGATTACAGAAGGAAAACAAGCAACCATTAATAAAGTAATTCTTAACGGAAACACAAAAACTTCTGATCACGTTGTTATGCGTGAAATCAGAACCTTACCTGGACAAAAATTTAGTAAATCAGCAATTATTCGTACTGTTCGTGAACTTTCAACGATTGGATATTTTAATCCAGAAAAGATTTCACCGAATCCAATTCCCAAAGCAGACGGAACGGTTGATATTGAATATAACGTTGAAGAAAAACCTTCTGACCAAATAGAATTATCAGGTGGTTGGGGTGGTTATATCGGATTTGTGGGAACGTTGGGCGTAACTTTCAATAACTTCTCCGCTCGAAATATCACAAATCTTAGTGCTTGGAAACCACTTCCTGCGGGTGATGGACAGAAATTGTCAGTTCGTTTTCAAGCCAATGGTTCATCATTTCAGAATTATTCCTTATCATTTACTGAACCGTGGCTGGGTGGTAAAAAACCAAATTCATTCTCAATTACGTTGAGTCGTAGTATTTCGTATCCATTCAAAATTCAACAGTATAATCAGTTGAGTGGAGCGAATCAGTATGGTGGAGGTTACGGAGGTGGATATGGTGGAGGCTACGGCGGCGGTTATGGTGGTGGATACGGAAGTCAATATGGATATGGTGGAACAGGAACAAACTTAAACTCACCAACTGATAGTGCTTCAACCGCACAATCAGAAGCTCATTTTAATAGTACATCTCTATCATTCAGTTTAGGGAAACGTTTGAAGTGGCCCGATGATTATTTCTCGTTAAGTAACTCATTATCTTTCCAATTAATTGACGTTTTGAATTTACCTTATTATGGGTATCCAGAAGGTCAATCGGTTTCAGCTGCTTTTGTTACCAATTTTTCAAGAAACAGTATTGATAATCCGACCTTCCCCCGTTCAGGTTCAAGTTTCTCTTTGACAGCTTCATTAACACCCCCTTATTCATTATTTGGAGGAGGTAATAAGAATTTAATTGAATATCATAAATGGATGTTTGATGCTTCATGGTTCACGCCAATTACCAGTAAATTAGTTTTCCACATGAGAACTCACTTGGGATTCTTAGGTTCATATAGTCCCAACAAAGACATTACCAGTTTTGAACGTTTTGATTTGGGTGGTTCAGGTATGCAAACAGGGTATAATGTGATTAGTCGTGATATTGTTGCCTTGCGTGGATACAAAGATAGGTCATTAGGGTCACAAGGAACACTGCCACAAAGAGTGGAAGGCGGAAAAAGTATTCCTTCAAGTGGGGTAGCATACAATAAATTTGTGATGGAAATACGTTATCCAGTATCATTAAATCCGTCGGCAACAATATTCTTATTAGGATTTGCAGAAGGTGGCAACAATTTTGCTAATTACACAGACTATAATCCTTTCAAATTATATAAATCCGCAGGAGTTGGTGCAAGAATATTTATGCCAGCTTTTGGTATGATTGGGATTGATTATGGATTTGCTTTTGATAAAATACCAGGAATCGCTGACGGTGGTCGTCAGGCATTTACTTTCTCGATTGGTCAGCAGATACGTTAATTCAATGAATGATTGATTGATAAAAAACTGTACTCGGTAAGTATTATATCATTTACCCATTCTTTCAAACAATCATTGTATGTTGTTAATGTTTTGTTAAAACTGAACGGCTTGCAATATGAAAGTTGCGAGTACGTTAATGAATCGAAACCATAATTAGGGTTTAAATTGTATTTGATTAAACTTTAAACTATCAAAGCCGTGAATAAGAAGATATTTTTACTAATTTTGCCTTTCTTTTGTGCTACTCTATCTTTGAAAGCTCAAAAATTTGGTTACATCGATACAGAATACATCACTTCAAGAATGCCTGAATATACTAATGCTCAAGCAGAAATTGAGAAACTTACTACAAAGTGGATAAAGGAAGTATCAGATAAAAATGATGAAGTAACAAAATTAGAAAAAACCTACCGAGCCGAAGAAATCCTTTTAACTGAGGAAATGAAGCAACAACGGTTAAGAGCAATTTCTGACAAAGAAAAAGAAGTAAAAGACCTCCAAAATAAAGTATTTGGTTATAATGGAGATTTATTGAAAAAGAAACAGGATATTATGAAACCTGTTTTGGATGAAGTGGCAAAGGCAGTTGAGAAAATCGCCAAAGCAAAAAGATTAGACTTTCTATTTGATAAATCATCTGACGGTTTGGCAATGCTTTATACCAATCCAATTCATGACTATACGGATTATATTTTGGAAGAATTAGGTATTTCTCCCGACCAAATAAAGGAAAAGGAAAGAGAAGAAAACCAAGCCAAAACGAGTGAAGACAACAAAGACGATGAAAAAGAAGCTAAACCAAGTAAAGGAAAAGCAGTTAAAACTTCATCACCAAAAGAAAGTGACGTAGTAGAGCAACCAAAGTCTAATAGAAAAAATACAACTGTACCCAAGAAAGAGTAAAAATCAACCAGAATAATAAAAAAAATGAGAAACAAATTTTTAATTGCATTAATCGCATTTTTAGGATTAGCTATTGCTAATGTAAATGCACAACAAAAAATCGGTTACATTAGCTTAGATTATATCTTAGCCCAAATGCCCGAAGCAAAACAAGTAGAAACAGAATTGACGGCTACTAAAACTCAGTACGACAATATGTATCAGTCGAAAGTAAAAGATTTTCAAGCTAAGTTGGCTGATTATGAAAAAAATGGCTCGACAATGGCAGATGTAATCAAGGCTGATAGAGAAAAAGAATTACAAGGATTACAAGGCTCAATAGAAGAGTTTCGTCAGAATTCATCAACTTCATTGCAAAAGAAACAAGCACAATTGTTGCAACCATTGTTGAAGAAAGTTGAAGAAAATATGCACGCATCAGCAAAAGAAAATGGATTTGCTTTTGTGTTTAATTACGATGCAGGACAAGGCACAACGCCCATCGTTTTGCATGCTCCTGATGATGCTAATATCTCGGATTTAATCTTGAAACGTATGGGAATTACACCAAAGCCATTAGCTCCTCCAACTGCAACACCAGCAACGACAACTCCTGCAACAGGAGCTCCAAAGAAGAACTAAAAAATTTTTTTAATATTGTAAAAGAGACAGTCTAAAACAGGCTGTCTCTTTTTGGTTTTGATTATGTTTTCATTCTTTATATTAACTCCTTTCCTCCCAAACCATGCATAAATTCACAATTGTCTCCACTGCTTTTTCCATATCTTGTACAGATACCCACTCATGTTTGCCATGAAAAGCGTGTTCACCTGCAAATATATTTGGGCAAGGCAAACCCATAAACGATAACCTTGAACCATCCGTTCCTCCTCTGATGCTTCTACGATTTGGTTCAATGCCACTTCTACGGATTGCCTCCATTGCATATTCGCTCACGTGAGGGACTTTATCCAATATTTCTTTCATGTTTCGGTATTGCTCATGTACTTCAAAAGTGGCTTTTGAATTTGGATAGTTTCGAAGAATATTATTCATTATTTCACTTAAAACCAGTTCGTGGGCATGAAGTTTTTCTACGGTAAAATCCCTAATAATGAATTCTAAGGATGCCATTTCAACCATTCCAGAAATATTAGTTGGATGAATAAATCCTTCCATTCCTTCTGTTGATTCAGGCGTAAGTGTGTTTTTAGGCAATTTACTGACAATTTCAGATGCAATCTTTAAGGCACTTTCCATTTTCCCTTTTGCAAATCCTGGATGTTGGCTAACGCCCAAAATATTGATTTTTACTGCATCAGCAGAAAATGTCTCGTCTTCAACAGAACCCAAAGTTTCCCCATCAATGGTGTAACCAAAATCCGCTCCTAATTTCTTTAAATCGACGGCTTTTGTACCTCTGCCAATTTCCTCATCTGGCGTAAAAAGTATCCTAACTTTACCATGTTTTATGTCTGGATTATTAATCAGGTGATAGGTAGCATCCAAAATTTCGGCAACGCCCGCTTTATTATCAGCCCCCAAAAGTGTTGTTCCACTTGCCGTAATGATGTCATTACCAATTTGTTGAGCTAAATCTTCATGTTCCGATAATTTAATAATCTGTAAACTATCATTTGGTAAAATTAAATCTTCCCCTTGATAATTATAATGAATAATGGGCTTCACATTTAACCCTGTACAATCGGGCGAAGTGTCCACGTGTGAACAGAAACAAATCGTAGGAATAATTTTAGTAGAATTGCTCGGAATGGTGGCATAAACATATCCAAACTCATCTAAATGAGCATCTTCAATTCCCATTTCTAATAATTCTTCCACCAAAATTCTACTCAAATCTAATTGCTTTTCAGTAGAAGGTTGAGTATCAGAATAAGGATCTGATTGTGTATCAATTTGGACGTATTTCAAGAAACGTTCTTTGGCTGTTTTTTCGTAGTTTTTTAGCATTTTATTTTGTTGTTAATATTCCTCTTTCAATTTTAAAAGTGTCCCATTCGATAATTTGACACTTCCTCCTCGGTAATAAATTTTATTCGCAAAAATGGTAGTATATGTAACAGGAACTTGAATTAAGTGGCTTGAATTAATGTAAACATCGTCAGAAATTACTGGAATTCTGTTGCACGACCAAACGCTGGGATCGTTCCAATTGCCTGATTTTGTGGTTTCCATTTTTAAGCAACAATTTGCAACACTACTTTTATAAAATCCAAATTGATAAGGTGAATTTCTCCAAATCGTATCACTTCTTAAAGTTCTTGAAATGCCATTTTGATTTTCAATTACGCCAATTCCATACCATCCATTTGAAACGTAACTCGTCATTGTTAAGCCCACAACGCTGAAACAAGCATTCTGAACCGTAAAAGCGGGTTGATTATTACCTGAAAACTTGAAGCGGGATAAACCAACGCTCCCAAAATTTCCGTTGCTCCACCATTGGTTGTATTTGCAATCACGGCTCTACCTTCGGTTTTTAAACCCAATATCCAAAATTTACCACCCGAATTGTTAAGATCTATTTCGCTCTCGGATTGTACTTCGGGGTTCAATTGCCTCGCCCACATTCGGACGGGGAACTGGGGCGTAAAAGCCTCCACCATGTCTTCAATAAATACTTTTCCGTTCGTGTTTCGCACGGTATTGTTGTACTGCACACCCGTAGATTTTATGACAACCGTTCTTTTACTGTTGTTCAATAATATTAGCCCTCCTTTGAAACTTTCTATAAAAAGTGGTTTCGTTGCGGATGAATCAATGATAAATTTACTGTTGTTGAAAAATAAGAATTTCGATAAATTTAAGCCCGTAATTTTTTCGACGGAAGCTGGTATAACAATGTCAGCATAAATACAATAGCCCGTACCGTTATCACCAATTTTACCAAAATAAACCACCTTTTTACCCGAATCAAAAGCCGCTCGAATTCCTGCTGTTGCATCCGAAAATCCATACAGAGGATTAGTAGGATTGGCTCCATAGGTTGTCACATCCGCCCAATTTAAAGCATTATTGTTCACATAATCAGGCGTTTCTTCGATGGGTAAACCAAGACTTTTATTATCATTCGGGAACTTTGAATAATTGATAATATCTCGGAATTCATCTACGTAAGGGGTCGTAATAGTTTGAGTTTTGTGAATAATTGAAGTTCCATATCCTTGCGTATTAAGGTTTCTAACGTATAAAAAAGCGGTGCTATTAATGGCTGAATTACTGGCAATACCTCCTTTTAATTCACTATCTATCAGAATAATTCTTCCGAAATTACGAATGGCGGTTATTGTATTATTACTTTTCAAATGCCTGATTGACAAGGTATTACAGTCATTATATAATCCATTTATTACCTGATTATTGAGCGTAATATCTTCAAAAGTCATGGAATATTCGCAGGTAGCAACTCTTATTCCATAATCATAACCATTAATTTTCACGTTTTTAATGATGCCAGGTCCAGGCCAACTCTGTTCCATTTGCAAGCCACAATAACCACTGCCATCGGGAGAAATAATGTTCACATCTTTTATTGCCCCATAATTACTCGTAACATAATCAAAAGCAACAGCACCTCCATTGTTTATTCCTGTGTTGATGGTTAAATTTAAAAAATAATTCCCAAAGGCTTGATTGCCCCCACGAGTTTTAAAAACGGGTCTTGGATTGGCTTTACTTTGAAAATTTGGGGCGTTATCAATTACTTTTATGATGGTACTATCCCGACTTTCACCCTGTAAAATTAAACAGCAATCATAATATCTCATTAGGCTTTGAATGCTATCACTCACTAAATAAATACCTTTTGGAATGTACACAGCAACGGTACTATTAAACTGATTCAACTGAGTTCTGACTGCGGTTCGAAAGGCTTGCGTATCATCATGAATGCCGTCTCCGTAAGCCCCATAAACTGTTTTGATGTTTTTCCAAGCCACATTTGTTTGAGGAAAATACGTTTGTTGAGCATTAATCTCAAAAAATATACAAGTAAATGCAATGAGCAATAAAGTTGTGTTAATGAGATTTTTCATGTGAAAAGTTTTGAAAAGTTGATACATATTAAAGAGGTGAACAACCTTTTTGATGGATATTTAATCTTATGTAGCGAAATTTAACAATCATTCAATGTTTCGTGTCTATCTTGCATTAACATTTAGTAAACGGTCATTGTTATTTTTTATAAAACAGCATATTCCTAACATCCAAATTGAATTTTACAGAAAAAATCATTACTTTATTTAAAATACATTTTTTCTTTTATCTTCGTATTCAACAAAATAAAAATATATCTTTAATAGATAAAGCCAAATAATATATAGGTTATGTCAGAATTTGCAGAATTATCGTTAGGTGACAAAAAGTTTCAATTTCCCGTAATTACAGGAAGTGAAGATGAAAAAGCAATTGATATTGCGAAACTTCGTGATGACACGGGTCACATCACCATTGACTCTGGTTACAAGAATACAGGAGCCACCAAAAGTGCTATCACCTTTTTGGATGGAGAATTAGGAATCCTTCGTTATAGAGGATATTCAATTGAAGAATTAGCTGAGAAATCGTCTTTTTTAGAAGTTGCTTATCTTTTGATTTATGGAGAATTACCAACTTCTGAACAATATGCTGCTTTTCAAAATGAAATCAAAATGCACACGATTGTGAACGAAGATATGCGTAAAATTTTTGAAGGATTCCCTGTAAATGCTCATCCAATGGGCGTTTTATCTGCAATGGTTTGTGCAATGTCAGCTTTTTATGCAGGTGAAAAAGCAGGTTCTGACGAATTGAATATTATCCGTTTAATGGCAAAAATGCCTTCAATGGCTACTTGGTCCTATAAAAAATCGCAAGGACATCCCGTCAATTATCCTAACAATTCTTTGGACTACTGTTCAAATTTTTTGAATATGATGTTTGCCTTGCCCGTTGAATCATACAAAGTAAATCCAGTGATTTCAGCGGCACTGAACAAATTGCTAATTCTTCACGCTGACCATGAGCAAAATTGTTCAACATCAACTGTTCGTTTGGTAGGGTCTTCACAAGCGAGTTTATACGCTTCTATTTCAGCAGGAATTAATGCTCTTTCTGGACCGCTTCACGGTGGTGCAAATCAGGAAGTAATTGAGATGTTAGAAGAAATTAAAGCAGATGACGGCGATACATCAAAATACATTGCCATGGCAAAAGATAAAACTTCTGGATTCCGTTTGATGGGTTTTGGACATAGAGTCTATAAGAATTTTGACCCCAGAGCCAGAATTATTAAGAAAGCCGCTGATGATGTTTTGGCGGCATTGGGAATTAATGACCCTATTCTGAAAATTGCCGCTGAATTAGAAACAGCTGCTTTGAATGATGAATATTTTGTGGCTCGTAAGTTATACCCAAATGTGGACTTCTATTCTGGAATTATTTACCGTGCATTGGGCATTCCGACGGACATGTTCACGGTTATGTTTGCCATCGGTCGTTTGCCAGGTTGGATTGCTCAATGGAAAGAGATGAAAGCGAATAAAGAGCCAATCGGTCGCCCACGTCAAGTGTATATAGGTGCAACTGAACGTGGTTATGTTTCAATGACTGAGAGAGCGTAGTTTGCTTTGAGAAAATAACATAAAAATGCAAGTAGAATTAATTAGGGTTAATGATGCCTTTCATTTTGAGGCAAAAGGAATGTCAGGCGTTCCCGTAGAAATAGATGCAGCCGAGAATATTGGTGGACACAATGCAGGTTCACGTCCCATGGAATTACTATTGATGGGTTTGGGAGGATGTACTGCCATTGACGTTTTATTAATTATGAAAAAACAACGTCAAACTGTTGAGGATTTAAAGATTACTGTTTCAGGAGAAAGGGTGAAAATTGAAGGCACGGAAATGAGTCCATTTCGTAAAATTAATGTTCATTTTAAATTTAAAGGGAATATTCAAGAAGACAAAACCAAGAAGGCAATAGAAATGTCAATGGAAAAATATTGTTCTGCAACTGCACAATTTTCTGGATCTGCTGAAATTACTCACAGTTTTGAAATAGCATAAAATATACAACGCATAAAAAATCCCCACAAAATTCAAACCCGAAGGTTAAAAAGATGTGAGGAATTATGAGAAACTATTAAAATAACGATTCATTAAATCTTTTATTTTAATAGTTTCAATCAATCCTTATTTACCAGCAACCAAGGTTACATCTAAGTTAAAAACATCATCAATTGCTTTATCGCCGATTGAATCAAAGAATTTCTTAGAACCATATTTCACACCGAAATCTGTTCTATCTACTGGAATTGAAGCAATTGCAGTTGCCTTTCCACCAACCATTGAAATTTTTGCTGGGAAAGTAATTGATTTAGTTACTCCGTGCATAGTCAAGTCTCCTGTAAGGTTTGCTCCATCAACCTTAGTAATTTTAAAGGTTGAAGTTGGATATTTTTCTACTTCAAAAAAGTCTCCTTGAGTGATATGCCCGATAAATTTCTTGTTGTATCCTTCGTCAGTCAAATCAGTACAAACGATTGATTTCATATCAATTACGAATTCTCCACCAGTAACTTTCATACCATTTGCCACTAATGAACCCGAAGCCAAATTGATGGTTCCTTCATGCTGCCCAGTTACTTTCTTGGCTAACCAGTGAATCTTACTTGACTTTGTATCAACTGCCAATGTTACTGCTTTCTTAACCCCTTTTTTGGGAGTTCCTGCTACTGATACATTCACGAACAAAGCCGCTACTAAGATGATTGCGATAAATTTAATTGCTTTCATTTGAATTTTAATTTAATTGTTAAAAAAGGAATTATTAAATGATTATTTAATTTGTTTGATGACTCATTCAGTCAGTTATTTGTTTCTCTTATTACTTTATAAATTGTAATTTTCTGATTTATGTTGCCTCAATTTATCCAATAAATCACTTAACTGTAAGGCTTCATCCTCGGTTATTCCGTGCAATTTATTTTCCCAGTGATCCTGCAATTCATCAATCTCAGATAAAAGATTCATTCCTTTCTCGGTTATTATTACATCTACGGCTCGACGGTCGTTTGGACATAATTTTCTGACAACCAATTCTTTAGCTAATAATTTATCAACTAATCGAGAAGCGTTAGACATTTTATCTAACATTCTTTCTATAATGGCTATGACTGTGATAGGTTGTGGATATTGCCCTCTCAAAATTCTTAAGACATTATATTGCTGTAAGGTCAAATCGAAGGGTTTAAAAATTTCTACTTGTAAGGACTGAAGCCAGTTATTCGTATAGATAATATTGATTATCGCCTTTGAATAAGGCGATTTAAAATTAGATTGTTTTATATCGTTTTCTAAACTCATATTAATATTTTACAAATTTAATGTATAAACATTAAATGTCAATACATTATTTTGTTAATTATTTGTTAATTTTGATAAGTATTTGATTTTCAATAAGTTAAATTAATTACTTTTCAATTTCTCAAAGAACTTATTGAGCAAAAATATTTCAGAAACTTCTAATCCAAAAAAAGAATTTTCGTAATCATCTACTACAATTAATAACTCTTCAATTATAAACTTACCTTTTTCTGTCAATACCACATTTACTGAACGAAGGTCAAAAGTTGATTTTACTTTTGTAACCAACTTTTTAGCTACTAATTTATCAACCAATCGTGACACATTGGACATCTTATCAACCATACCTTCAATGATATAATTAACTGAGCAGGCTTGGGGATGATTTTCTCGTAGGATTTTGAGTACTTTGAATTGTTGATCGGTTAAGTTATAAGGTCTTAAAATCTTAGCATATTTATTAATTAACCAACTATTTGTGTACATCATGTTGATGGTCACTTTATGATATGGATTTCTAAATTTTTTTTGATTAATATCTTTCTCGATAGACATATTTTATAGTAGTTCATCAATAGAATTTACAAAATTACAGACATGATTATTTCCTTGATTTCTACGTTTGGTAAAATAACTAAATCAATGTAGCAACGATTAGTGTATTAACACGAATTTACATCAATATAGTGTTTGAAATACCAAAAAATTATTAAACGGTAATTTTTTATTGTGAAATGTTAATTTAGTGTTTATTTTATCTAAAAGGAACAATTTCAGGGGCAGAGATGTCAAAGTCTCTGAGACGAAGATTGTAGGTATCATTGAAGGCAAAATTGAGTGTTCTAACATCGGGAAGATTTGGAAAATAGGAGAATTTAATCTGAAAAGTATTAAAGGTCAAATTCTCATTCCGCAAACGGATACCTATTCCAACGCCTGTGTAAGGCACTTTATCAATCAAAAATTGATTTTTGGGTGTAACAAATGCAAAATCGGTTTGAAAGAAAGGAGCAATTCTAAATCCTAAGAAATTGAGTCTTGAAAAGAAAACGATTTGATAACCAATCCCTAATTTTTTAGTTCCAAAAAGTTTATCACTATTCACATCTAAAATTCCATTTTCTCGATTAACATTCACAAATTCACCTGTGTAACGGTCAAGTCCCAACGAATATCTCAGGTTTACAAAATGCCTCACTTGTGTCGTTCTGCGAAACGTGTGAAGCGTACTAAAATAATTGGATTCAACGCTCAAACCTGTGGTGCCATTAGAATACGTTCCTGCATTTATAAGACCATAAATATAGCCCGCCTTGCCGATATACTGACCTTTTGCCAGTTTAATTCCCAAGTATTGGCGGGTTCCATAGACATCTGAATTCTCAAAGCCCGTTACCAAAGTTGCCAAATATCCATAAGGTACATCCTCTGTAATTCCGAAACCATAAATTAAAAAATCTCTTTTATAACGTCTATTTGAGAAACCAATTCCCAATAAATAATCACGATGATTTCTATAAAATTGATTGGTATCTGGTGTAATTTCTGGACGAATTGTGTAGGATATATCAGCAAATCTTATTCCTAATACAAAACGAGTTCGAGCTTGCATTTCCTTACTAAAAAAGGGTACTTTAAATGCGTAACCTAACCAAAAATCTAAAATATTACGGTTCGTAGGGAAAGTGAAAGTGGTAGTATCGTTTGTTTTAAAAGTAGTCCCATCGCTTCCACGGAAGGTATTTAAAAGATTTCTGTCATTACTTAACTCAAAACTTCCCGCCAATTTCATTTCAGGCGTTAAAAAAGGACGGAAAAGTCGGAAAGCAAAATGATTGGTTTGTCGGCGTAAATCCATCTCAGCTTGTCCCGTAACAAATGAACGACCGATGTATGGAATTGTGTATTGTGTATAATATTCCAAGGCGGGTTTTTGATTATAATTTACATAGAAATTATTCCTCCAAGAATGACCCAATCCTCTAAAATTAGTTTGATTTAAACCAACAAAATAATCCTTAAAATTATTGAAACCAACATCGGGTTGTAACGACCAAATGTCCTGGGTAATAATTAATAAATCAACTAAATTGGGATATTTTGAATCTGGAAGTACTAATATTCGAGCGTCGTGCAGAATGGAACTTCTACGCATCAGACGTTCATTGTCTCGGAGGCGGTCAGCACTCAGAATATCTCCTATACTGAACATCAAGTAGGAATTACGAATAACTTTTTCTCTTGTATTGGTATGAAGCGAATTCAAAAAACGGTCGAATCCTTCCGCAATTCGGGCAGTATCAACAATGCTTTCTCCAAAAACTTGTCTTCTTTTTACGTAGATTTTACGAACCACTCTCCCTTCATACTCTTTGAATGGATTTTCTTCAACTTGTAAAACTTCTTGACCCGATGAATTTTGATTATAAACATCTCTAAAAAGTGCATTGTAGATTTCGTTTAAAATTTTGTTTTTAGAAAACCTTTTTTTTAACCTCGTAAACATCAAACTATCTTTGGTAGACTTCATACTGACGGGTTCCACATAAACAGAATCTTTGATTTTGGTGGAGTCTTTCAATTTATTAAAATCCTTTATTTTAGTAGAATTAACAGTGTTTTGGGTGTATCCAGAGAACACACAAAAAAGCATCAAGAACAAAATCTTATTCGTTTGTTTAATGGAATATGGGTAAATTTGTAAAATTAATTTCATGAGTATTTAGTGAAATTTCATCGTTGCTGTATATCATTGTTATGAAGAAGCAGACAATAACTGGTAACTTATGCGAATTACGGGTTAAAAATCAAGTAAAAGTAGGACAGCCGCAACCAATTTAGCGTAAATATGGACGAATAGTCCATTTTCAGACCTGACTTTTGAGGCAATGTGAATATTTGTTTTTTGTTGAATCCAATTA
>JANXML010000335.1 GCA_025354645.1 Arcicella sp.
GGAAACGAATCCAGCACGGTAACTTTCGACTACTTTTCGGAGATAAAGTACCAAGTTACGATTTTTTTTATTTCTTCTCAACTCCTTGATATTCATACACTTATCGTTTATGTGTCAAGTGCTTTCAGTAGAATATGCAAACCTTTATCATTTCCTGACAATCTTTTACTGATAAAGCCATTGGTTTTTCAACAATAATGTGCTTTTTAGCCTTTGCAGCCCTGATTACATATTCTTTGTGCATCGAATTTGGTAAGACTACATACACCAAATCAATGTTTTTATTCTTAGCAATTTCATCAAAATTCTGGTAATTATAGATATTTTCAGCGGGGACGTTATATTTCTTACCCCAATCTTTTGCCTTGCTTGGCGTACCCGTAATGAGTCCTGCAAGATTACAAAATTTTGAGTCTTTGAAACTATCCGCCAAATATTCAGCGTATCGTCCTAAGCCACAAAGAGCAATATTTAGCTTTTTACCTTCGTAATTTTTGAAGGAAGATTGAGAGGTCAAAATAGTTGCAACGGTGGTAGTTAATCCTACTTTTTGCAAAAATGAACGTCGAGAAAAGTTTTTCATGAGATTATGATTTTATGTAAACTATTAGTGTAAAATTTGTGGTAAAAATTACAATTCAAACCTAAATTTCAACAATTTTAAAAACTTCATTCATTGTCGTTATTTGTGTTATTGCAAGCAACCATTATATCACTGTAATCCCGCAACAGCTACCGCCGTTGTTTTTGTCCTCACAGACAACACCCATCACCTCACTTCAACCCCGCAACAACCTCTTTAAATTGCCGTCCCCTATCTTCATAATTTTTAAACAAATCAAAACTCGCACAGGCAGGCGAAAGCAACACTACATCCCCTTCCGTGCCTAAATCGGCAGATAATTGAACAGCTTTTTGCATACTATCCACCGTGAAAATCATGGGTACTTTCTTACCGAAAAAATCTACTAATTTGGAATTATCTTTACCCATACAAATCAAGGCTTTTACTTTTTGCTCCACTAATTGCTCAATTTGGCGGTAATCGTTGCCTTTATCTACGCCTCCCATGATGAGGATAATTGGTTCGTCATAGCTTCCCAGAGCATAAAAAACCGAATCTACATTGGTGGCTTTTGAGTCATTAATATATTTTACGCCCTTAATTTCTCCGCAAGGTTCAAGGCGATGTTCAACGCTTTGAAAAGATTTTAGACCGTTCGTAATTTGCTCATTTTTAAGCCCCAATGATTGACAAACCAAGATTGCACACATCGCATTGATGGCGTTGTGCGAACCTTTAACGGGTAATGCTGAAACTGGAAAATCAAAAGAGTTTTGTTGATATTGGGTATGTAAAATATCGTTTTGTAACAGCCCCCCAACCCCCAGGGGGGGAGTTTTCGAGTCCGTTTTTAACTCCCCCTCTGGGGGTTGGGGGGCTATGCTTACTGGTAATCTTCTGACAGTCAAATCCGTACGTTTCAATAATTCGCCTGCCAATGCTTCACTTTCTTGGTAGTAAATGAAGTCATCGGCGGAAGTCATATTCTGCAAAATCCTGAATTTAGATTCGATGTAATTCTGAAATACGTAATCGTATCTATCCAAATGGTCGGGCGTAATGTTCAAGATAATTGCTACATCGGCTTTGAATTTGAAGCAATTATCTAATTGAAAACTACTGAGTTCCAATACAAAATAATCGAAGTTATCTTCAATAACTTGCTTAGCAAAACTCTCGCCCACGTTTCCCGCAAGTCCAACGTTTAAGCCTGCGTTTTTCAAAATATGATACGTCATAAGCGTTGTAGTCGTCTTTCCGTTGCTTCCCGTTATTGCCACGATTTTCGCCTTCGTGTAGCGTGAAGCAAACTCAATTTCAGAAATCACGGGGATTCTTAACGAATGTAATTTCTTAATTAATTCCACTTTATCAGGAATTCCTGGACTTTTAATGACTTCATCAGCATCCAAGATTTTAGCTTCGGTGTGTTCGCCTTCCTCAAAAGAGATTTGGTTTTGAGATAAGGTTTCTTTGTATTTATCGGATAACGTTCCTTTATCTGAAAGGAAAACCTCAAAACCTTTTGCTTTTGCTAATAATGCCGCTCCAACGCCACTTTCTCCTCCACCTAAAATAACAATTTTTTTCATGGTTAATTTTTTGATTTATCCTGCAAAATAAGGCAATAATTAGTAAAATGGAGGACTATGAGAAAGAATGTTTACTTTCAAACAAAACAAAAGCGGTCGTCTGAATTAATCAAACGACCGCTTTTTATAATTTATGCGAATTACGGGTTAAAAATCAAGTAAAAGTAGGACAGCCGCAACCAATTTAGCGTAAATATGGACGAATAGTCCATTTTCAGACCTGACTTTTGAGGCAATGTGAATATTTGTTTTTTGTTGAATCCAATTA
>JANXML010000342.1 GCA_025354645.1 Arcicella sp.
ATCTTGCAAACGAACTATTGAAATTCGGGTTAAGAATGCGTCCTGTTTAAATCCTTCGGCTCTTTTAATCAATTTTGTTAAGGTCTGATTATCACTAACTGAATATTTCCCGCTCCTAAAAACTGAACCATTTAATGTAACCGCATTTTCTGTTCTGTCTGTCAAGATTTGTTCTATTGTAATTACATCCCCATTTCTTGGATAGAAAGAAGATAATAAATCAAAATTCAAATCAATTAATTTTAAATCTTTATCAGTAAAACGTTGAATTTTTAACACTTGCTTGTAAGCATCTGGGGCAAATCCATTACCGTATTCATTAATAATTTTCTCTAAACTTTCATTGGGTAAGTTTTCAAAAATAGCAGGTTTTCTAATTTTGCCAGTCACTTCAATTCGAGATTTATAAGCACCGACTTGAATTATATCTTGGTCTTGCAAAGTTATATTTTGACGAAGATTACCAGTTGTTAAAAGGTCATATAAATCAACCTGAGCAATTAACCTTTTATCTCTAATTACTCTTACATCACGGAATGTACCGTTTTCGTTTGGTCCTCCAGATAAATACAAAGCGTTCATGACTCTTGAAAGTGACGACATAGAGTATGAACCAGGAGCAACGACTTCACCTAAAAGTGTAACTCTAATCGTTCTAATGCTTCCTAACGAAACTGTCGCTGTTGTGTTCGGGGCTGAACCGTTGTATGACTTCAACCCGACATAAATTTTAGACAATCTATCTACAATTCTTTTCTTTGCTTCTTCAATTGTAATGCCGCTTACGAAGACATTACCTACTTTGGGAATCCTGATAAAGCCTTCGGAAGTAATTGGTAGATTATAGTGTTCCTCCGAAAATCCATTTATATCTATTATCAGTTCATCATCAGTTCCAAGCGTATAATTCTTGGGCGTAGGAATTTTTAAAGAAGTTTCAAAAGAAATGTTCGGATTGTTGAAAATGTTAAATCCAAAAAGTTTTTTACGAAGATTAATTGTAGTAGAATCAACCACTGGAACAACCACACTTGCATTTCGAGCAGATTTAATTGAATCGCTAACAGTTTTCTCAGATCCTGATTGTATTATTGATCGAGGGGCATTATTTGCTGCCTTGGAGTTCGCAGTTCTTGGAGTTTGAGTTGGGAAAGAAATATTTGGAAGCGACCCAAGTGGAAAACTTTGCGAAAATGTTTTATCTGTGTTAAAAATAAAACTTACGCTTAAAAAAAGCAACAGAAATTTTGAGGTTGGTATAAAAAAAGAAAAGCTGCTTAATTTCTTACAAATTCGATTTGCTAAATTATTTTTCAACATATTTAATTCTTAGCCTTTTGGTTAATTAAGGATTTATTTCAAAGTTTGGATGTGACTACTTGTCTGTATGGATAATTTCAAAACACAAAGTAAATCAACTTTTAGTTAATTCACACGACCATTTGATAGATAAATTGTGTCGAGAACAATTAAATCTTGCTAATTTCATAGTTTATTAATGTTTTTTGTAGTTTTGTTGTTCTAATGACGGTCAATTATAAACATTGGTTGCATTACAAATTAGTACAATCAATTATTTTGTAATAATTTTTTAAAACAATAATTTTTATCTTAACGAAAAAATAAAATCCTTTCTTTTAAATATGTCCACTGAAATAGAAAACGTTAAATATACTGAAGATAATATTCGGTCGCTTGACTGGAAAGAACACATTCGTCTTCGCCCTGGAATGTACATTGGTAAGTTGGGCGATGGCTCGTCTGCTGACGATGGTATCTATGTGTTAGTTAAAGAAATCATGGATAACTCAATTGACGAACACATGATGGGTAATGGAAAAACGATTGAGATAAAAATATCTGATCATCGTGTCGAGGTTCGTGATTATGGAAGAGGGATTCCATTAGGAAAAGTAATTGATTGTGTTTCCAAAATTAATACTGGTGGTAAATATGATTCAGGGGCTTTTCAGAAATCCGTTGGTTTGAATGGCGTTGGTACAAAGGCAACAAACGCTTTGGCTTCTTATTTCAAAGTTCAGTCTTATAGAGATGGAAAAACAAAGTGGGCAGAGTTTAAACAAGGAGAATTGATTAATGAATCACCCAATGGAACTGAATCAAACGGTCGAAATGGAACTCATGTAGTTTTTGAACCTGACAATACTATTTTTAAAAATTACCATTATATCCCTCAATTTCTGGAATATTTGATTTGGAATTATGCTTACTTGAATGCAGGGTTAACGATAAATTTTAACGGGCAAAAGTATTTTTCTCAAAATGGACTTTTTGATCTCTTGAATAAATATTCTGCCGAAGATGAAAGACGATATCCTATTATACATCTTAAAGGAAATGATATTGAAGTTGCCATTACGCATGGAAATCAGTACGGGGAAGAATATTACTCTTTTGTAAACGGTCAAAATACAACTCAAGGAGGAACCCATCTTCAAGCATTCCGTGAGGCACTTGTAAAAACAGTTCGAGAATTTTATAAAAAGGATTATTCTCCCGAAGATGTACGAACAAGTATCGTTGGAGCCATTGCTATTCGTGTGCAAGAACCAGTTTTTGAATCTCAAACAAAAACTAAATTAGGTTCCAGTAATATTTCGCCAGACACAAGTTCACAATCGGTTAGAAGTTTTATTGGGGACTTTGTCAAGGTCAATCTTGATAATTTCTTACACAAGAATCCTACAACGGCTGAGGCTATTAAAAAGAGAATTGAACAGTCGGAACGGGAAAGAAAAGATATGGCAGGAATTAAGAAACTTGCCAACGATAGAGCTAAAAAAGCAAATCTTCATAATAAGAAATTACGAGATTGTAGAGTTCACTTAACAGATGAAAAGTTAGATGACAGGTATAATACGATGCTTTTTATTACAGAAGGAGATTCTGCCAGCGGTTCCATCACAAAATCAAGAAATGTTCAAACTCAGGCAGTATTCAGTTTGAGGGGTAAGCCTTTGAATTGTTTTGGGTTGACTAAAAAAATTGTTTATGAAAATGAAGAATTTAATTTGCTTCAGCATGCTCTGAACATTGAAGAGGGTTTGGAAGGTTTACGTTATCATAAAATCATCATTTCAACTGATGCTGACGTGGATGGAATGCATATTCGTTTATTAATGATGACTTTCTTTTTGCAATTTTTCCCAGATTTAGTTAGAAACGGGCATCTTTATATTTTGGAAACTCCCTTATTCAGAGTGAGAAATAAAAAGGAAACAATTTATTGTTATGATGAAGAGGAAAAACAAAAAGCAATGTTAAAATTAAGCCCAAAGCCTGAGATAACTCGATTTAAAGGTTTAGGAGAAATTTCGCCAGAAGAGTTCGGAAAGTTCATTAATGATGATATTCGTTTGGAACCAGTCATTTTGACTAAGGATACAACCATTCCGAAAATTTTGACCTATTTTATGGGTAAAAATACGCCCGACCGTCAGAAGTTTATTATTGAAAATCTAATCGTTGAAAAAGACCCCGCTGAATTTGCAGCATGATTTACAGTTAACAGTAATCAGTTAACAGTTAGCTTAAACAAATTACCGTAATAAGTACTCAGCAAATATTTATCCTAACTGGTTACTATGACTACTTTATATTAACTATTTAATGTTAATTATTAACTGATAACTGAAAATTATGTCTCTCGAAGAATTACGAAATCAAATAGATTCACTTGACAATCAAATGCTTGAAATTTTAAATAAGCGTATGGAAATTGTTAAGCAAGTTGGTGAGCTAAAAAAGAATACACAAACCGTTATTTATCGTCCAGAAAGAGAAAAACAAATCGTTGATAGACTGGATTCAATGAATAAAGGACTCCTAAATCGCTCAGCAATTGAAGCTATTTATTTAGAAATCTTTGCCGTATCAAGAAATCTCGAATTGCCTGAAAAAATAGCTTATTTAGGTCCAGAAGGTAGTTTTACCCATCAAGCGGCTGAAAGTAGATTCGGAGCAATGAGTGATTATTTAGCCCTTCCGAATATTCGTTCAGTATTCCAAAGCGTTGATACTGGTCGTGCAAGGTTTGGTGTTGTACCGATTGAGAATAATTTGGAAGGAATCGTGAAAGAAACAATTGATTTACTCAATGAAACAGACTTGAAAATAGTTGCAGAAGTTATTATTTCAGTTCATTTTACATTTGCAACAAAGGCTGAAAAGCTTTCTGAAATTAAGAAAATTTACTCGAAAGATATTGCTTTCGGACAATGCGAAAAATTCTTAAATGATTATTTTGGAGCAAAGGAAGATGACTTTTTTGTGCAGGTAGATTCAACATCAAAAGCTGCCAAATTGGCTGGTCAAGAGGGAGATTCAGCGGCAATTTGTTCGCATATTGCCGCAAAATTATTTGATGTTCCTATCCTTTTTGATAATATTCAAGATTCAGCCCAAAATCGCACTCGCTTTTTTATTATTGGAAAGGATTTTATCAATCAAAAAAGCGATAATGACAAGACAACGGTTATTGCTCGCTTACCCGAGGACGGCAAACCAGGAACGCTCGTTAGATTCTTGCAAGAATTTGAAAATCAAGGTATTAACTTACTCAAAATTGAAAGCCGTCCCGTTAAAGAAGGCGAGCAATTTAATTTCTGGTTTTTGATGGAATTTGACGGATATTTTTTGGATGACAGTGTCCAAAGTATTATGGCTAAACATACTTCCGAAATAAAGTGGTTAGGTAGTTATGTGAAAACGGTTTAAAACAACTCAGCATACGTTTTTAAGAATATCTCAATTGGTTGCATAGCTGAATCAACAAATGTTTTAACATATTGATTTTCAGTTTGTTGAAAAATATTTTTAGGGGAATCTATGGTTATTAGATTCCCCTTTTGCATAATTCCAATTCGGTCGGCAACTAAAAAAGCATCCAACATATCATGAGTTACCAATATACACACTATTCCTTCTTTTCTAATAATTTCAATGATTTTGTTCCGTAATTGTGTTCGGTTTATTGAATCTAAATTACTAAATGGTTCATCCAAAAGTAAGACTAATGGTTCGTCCGCAATTGCTCGTGCAATGGCAGTTCTTTGCTTTTCTCCACCCGATATTTCTCTGGGTTTTTTATTACTTATTTCTGATATTCCACATAGTTCTACAAGTTCTTGAATTCTCTTTCTCCTATATTCATCTTTAAATTTTGTGAGGGCAAGGTCAATATTTTCTGAAACGGTATAATCAGGTTTCAATCTATAATCTTGCGGGACAAGTTTTATCATCGGAAAATCCCTAATTAATCTATCAAAATATAAGTCAACGTCTTGATTATCAAGTTGTAATGTACCTAAATCAGGCTTTGTGTTTCCAGAAATAATGTTTAATAATGTTGTTTTTCCTGAACCACTTTCTCCAACAATTACGACTATTTCACCCTTATTTACTGCTAACGAAACTGAATTTACAACGACTTTTCCTTGGTATGTTTTTGTGATATTTTGTAATTTGAGCATACTTTTTTGTTTAATTCTTCAAAATTTATACAAATTTATCACCAAAATTTCATTTCATGAGAATTTCAGATACAATTATAAATTACATTCTTGCATAGAACTGTATAGAACAATCCATGATTTTCCTATACTTTTGTAAAATACAAAATCAATCTTTAACACAACTTAAATGCTACTTTTAGGCTTAGATTTAGGTACGTCATCCATTAAGGCTTCCGTTGTTGACGGCTCAACTGGAAAATTAGTTGCCTCTGCACAATATCCAGATATAGAAAACACAATTTCTTCCCCTCAAATCGGTTGGGCAGAGCAAGACCCCGAGATATGGTGGCACTGCATTCAAAAAGCTGTTTTACGTTGCAATGCTACAAAGAAATATAATCCAAAGGATATTGAAGCCATTGGAATTGCTTATCAAATGCACGGATTGGTAATGGTGGACAGGAATTTAAGCGTTTTAAGACCATCAATAATTTGGTGTGATAGTCGTGCCGTTGAAATAGGGAATACAGCTTTTGAGGCAATTGGAGCAGAACGAAGTTTATCTCGATTGCTTAATTCACCTGGCAATTTTACTGCCTCAAAATTGGCTTGGGTAAAAGAAAATGAACCAAGAATTTATGGTTCAATTTATAAAATAATGTTACCTGGGGATTTTATTTCCATGAAATTAACGGGTGAAATTACTACCTCAAATTCAGCATTGTCAGAGGGAATTTTTTGGGATTTTCAAACGAATTCGGTATCGGAAGATGTAATGAAACATTTTGGTTTTCCTTTAAATATTCTTCCAGAAATTCGTCCAGTTTTTTCAAATCACGGTGGATTGATTAGTTCAATTGCTGACCTATTGGGTTTAAAAGCAGGCATACCTATTACGTACAAGGCAGGCGACCAACCCAATAACGCACTGTCTCTCAATGTATTAGAGCCTGGCGAGTTTGCTGCAACAGCAGGAACTTCAGGCGTAATTTATTCAGTTTCTGATAAAGTAAGTTATGACCCAAAATCTCGTGTAAATACTTTTGCTCATGTTAATCATCAAATGAATAACGAAAATAGACTGGGTACTTTGCTGTGCATTAATGGAACTGGAATTTTGAATCGTTGGGTGCGAGATAACATTGCAGGAGGGATGAACTATAAAACTATGAATGAGTTGGCTTCTAAAATTTCCGAAGGATCAAATGGGTTGAAAATTTTACCGTTCGGAAATGGGGCAGAGCGAGTTTTAGAGAACAAAACGGTAAGTTCGACGTTTCAAGGAATTAATTTTAATGTTCATACAAACGCACATATTATCCGTGCTGCACAGGAAGGAATTGCCTTTTCGTTAAAATATGGCATGGATATCATGGCTGACAATGGTACATCCCCTTCCGTAATTAGGGCAGGGAAATCAAATATGTTTTTGAGTGATGTTTTCTCTCAAACCCTTGTGAATGTTACGGGTGTAAGTGTTGAATTATACGATACAGACGGTGCAAAAGGTGCAGCATTGGGTGCAGGAATTGGCAATCATTTTTTTGGTAAACCGAAAGAGGCTTTTAGGGATATGGAAAAGATTGGATTAATTGAACCAGATGCTTCAAAATCAAATACTTACGATGAAATTTATGGTGAATGGAAAGCATGTTTAGAAAAAAAACTGTAAAACCCACTGCTGAATATATTTCAAAAATAGCCATTGTTTATTTAAATAGTGGCTATTTTTGTAGTATAATCTTCAACAACATTCATGATCTTGCAAAAATTCTTCAAAATACTTTTTCTGTCTATTGGCTTAATTTCAAACCTCACGCAAGTAAACGCTCAGCAAGTTTATCCCCCTTTTGTATTTAGTCAATTGCCTCAGGATTTTCAGTTGTACCCCAGAAATGATAATAATATTGGAATGATTCCTATTACTGGAACAATTCAAGATAAAGGATGGAAAACCGTATCAATTCTGGTTTATCGAGAAAATAAATTGTTCGGATTTCAAAAAGTAAAAGTTCAAATAAATTCACAAGAAGACTCATTTTCAGCCTTTCCTTCTATAAAATCCGAAAAGGCAGAGTATAATATATTTATTTACGCCTCAAAAAATGATAAAGATTCGACCTTTATAACATCAAGAAAAAGTATTGTTGCGGGTGATTTCTATGTCATTTATGGTGATTCGAATGGAAATACGCAAAGTGTTATTGATTATTATTCAACCAATAAATACATAAGAACTTTTGGACGATTTAATCAAGAAGCACAGAATGATTATTTACCCAAAGACACAATTTGGACGATAAATGAAAATTATTATTTTCCAAAAGTAGGAGTTTGGGGAACTATGCTTCAAGAATTAATTGCAGACAAATATAATATTCCAGTGTGTATAATTACGGGTGGAGGTCCAGGAATGTATTTGGATTTATTAGCTGATAGAGAAGGCACAGGTTTAAGTCCAGGCGGAGTATATAATTCTTTTGGGTATAGAATTAAGAAATCAGGTTTAATTAATAATATCAAAGGTTTTTTCTTTTGGCATGGCGTTTATGAATTGTTTAGTAAACCAAATCCCATTGAATATGATAGTAAATTGAAAAAACTAATGGGTTTTTTTGAGGCAGATTTTCCGAGTGTTCAGCAATTTATCGTTTTTCAGAGTGGAATGGTCAGATTTGGTTTGAATGGAGATGCAGGAGCTTCGATTAGAGAGTCGCAGAGAAGTTTATCGTATTTGTTCCCCAAAGTTATTTCTTATGCTGTCGAAGGTTTAGAAGGCTACGACGGAGTTCATTATACAAAACAAGGATACGCTAATTGTGCCAATGAAATGTTGAATATTATTGAACCAAATTTTTACAACAAAGCAACTAATGCCAATCTTTTGTCTCCAAATATTCAAAAAATATTTTACACAGATGAGACTCACAAACAGATAAAAATGGTGTTTCAAGAAAATCAGCTAATCTTTCTGGGAAGTGATACAACCATAAAAATTAATGGACAAAACGTAAATTTATCATTAAAAAATAATTTTTTTCAAGACGAAAAATTTAGTAAATCGCTTGATATTCAAGGTTTTAGTGTTTTAAATAATTCCATTACGATATTTAATAATCTACCATATTCAGCGAAGTTTTTGTCTTATTTGCCTCCTTTCCATAAAGATTATTCGACTGATTTTCCAATTTTTGTTGGTCCTTATATTAAAAATAGTTCTCGTGCGAGAGCCTTGGCTTTTAATGGATTCAAAATTCAAGAACCCATTGCAAAACCAATGAATTTTTCGGCAATTTCAACGGTTAATCAAATAAAGTTGTCTTGGAATCTACCACGATTTCCTGCAAATTCACAACTAATAATTGAACGAAAATCTGAAAAGGATGATACCTACCAGATTATTAAGAGCTATAAAAAAAATGTTTTAGAATTTACAGATGTTTCTTTAAATAGTTTTTCTGTTTATAATTATCAATTAAAAATTGTTTCTGATTCTTCTGAGTCATTGTATGCACAAATTTCATCAAGAACATTAGAAGGTTTGGCAAAACCTAAATTATCCTCTACGATTTTGTATTATAATAAAGTTCAAGTTTCTTGGGGAACTGTAACAGGGGCAGAAAAGTATTTAATTTCAAGAAGATTGAAAAATTCAAATCAGTACGTTGAATTATTAAATTTGAATAATAATAGTGTCAAAATCTTGATTGATAGTATTTTACAATCAAATCAAACCTATGTGTATAAAATCATTACAACAAGAATTCCTAATGAATCAACATCCGATTCAATTGAAGTTTTAACGCCTGCATTACTCACAAAACCTGAATTGAATGCTTATATTTTGTATAATAATTCTTTGAAAATCAATTGGAAACCAATTCTTGGAGCTATTACTTATCAATTAGAACGAAAGATTGGAACTGGGGTTTATAAAAAGATAGCAACGCTTGACAGCAAGGTTATCGAATGGATTGATAAAGATTTACAGGAAAATACATCTTATTCTTATCGCTTAAAAGCCTACGGAGATAAAACTGAGTCTATCGAAACTGAAACTTCAAGTCAAACACCATCTATTCTGCAAACACCCGAAATTTCGCAATACAATTCTTCTTATGAGAGCATAAAATTAAAATGGATGTCTATACCCACTGCAAATAAATACGTTTTGGAACGTCAAGCAATCGGCGAAACTACCTTTCAGAAAATATTTGAAACGGACAATTTATTAGAATATACTGACTCAAAATTAAATGCAAATTCTATATATACTTACCGTTTGAAGGCTTTCAGTAGCGTTTCTGAATCTAATTATTCAAAAATTGAAGCAAAAACATTGATGATATTGTCTATTGGTCAATCGGAAAATAATCTTTTTAAATTATTCCCAAATCCCGTAAACGATAGGTTAAATATAACTTTTAGTGAGCCTATTTCTGGAAGTTTGTCTGTTGTAGATTTAACGGGGAGATATGTTTATGAAGTCACTTTATTGAGACAAAAGTCGATTGAAATAAATGTTTTTAATTTCAAAAAAGGAAATTATTTTGTCATAATCAAAACGAATGAAGAACTTTACAGTAAGAAAATCCTAATTGAGTAGTTATTATCATTTTAAAATTATAATTAAATAAATCTAAATTAACCCACAATGTCATTTTTACAAGCAATTCTCCTTGCCGTTATTGAAGGAATCACTGAGTTTTTACCTATTTCATCTACGGGTCACATGGTAATAATGAGTTCTATTCTTGGAATTGAAAAGGATAAATTTACCAAACTATTTGAAATTTGTATTCAATTGGGAGCCATTTTAGCAGTTGTGGTGCTTTATGCTAAAAAATTCTTCAACTTTTCAAACTGGCAATTTTACGTTAAACTTCTCATCGCAGTTATTCCTGCCTTGATTTTTGGAAAATTATTTAATGATTTAATAGATGAACATTTAGAAAATCCTGCTTTTATTGCCACCGTACTTTTGATTGGTGGAATCATTTTATTATTTGTTGATGGTTGGTTTAAAAGTCCAATTATTCACGAAGAGGCGGATATCAACAACATCAGTGCCATCAAAATTGGTTTATTTCAATGTTTAGCCATCCTTTTTCCTGGATTAAGTCGAAGTGCTGCCACTATTATTGGTGGAATGCAACAACGGTTGACCCGAAGTCTTGCCGCTGAATTTTCTTTTTTCTTAGCGGTGCCAACGATGGCAGCAGCAACTGGATACAAACTTTTAAAATTTATTAAAGAGGAGGGAAGCATCTCAGGCGAAGAATTGAAATTGTTAGGAATTGGGAATTTAGTGGCATTTATTGTAGCCATTTTGGCAATCAAATTTTTTATTAATATTTTAAGTAAGTACGGTTTTAAATTTTTCGGAATATATCGTATTCTGTTGGGAATCAGTATCTTATTGTTGTTGGCTATTGGAAAATTTTAATGGAAACAAGAGAAAATAGTCAACCTATTGTTGATGAAGGTGAATTAATATTGATTGATAAACCATTACGATGGACTTCGTTTGATGTTACAAAAAAATTAAAATTTGCTGGTAAATTCAAAAAAATTGGTCATGCAGGTACACTTGATCCACTTGCAACTGGTCTATTGATTCTTTGTACTGGAAAAATGACCAAGCAAATTGATAATTACCAAGCAAAAGAAAAAGAATATTCTGGAACATTAGTTTTGGGTAAAACAACCCCTTCTGTTGATTTAGAGACAGATTTTGATGGAGAATTTCCAACGGAACACATTACAAAGGAAATTATGAGTAGTGCTTTGCAACAATTTAAAGGCAATATCTTACAAATTCCACCCATATATTCTGCCATTCAAGTAAATGGGAAACGATTATATGAATTAGCTCGAAAAGGAATAAAAGATTCTGATATTGAAATTAAATCTCGGGCGGTTGAAGTGTCAAAATTTGAGGTTGATGACAAAAATTTCCCCGAACTTAATTTTTCAATCGTCTGTTCAAAAGGAACTTATATTAGAAGTTTAGTACGTGATTTTGGGTTAGCTTGCGGCTCAGGGGCTTACATGAAGGCTTTAAGACGAGAAAGGATTGGGGAGTATCATGTTAAAGATGCTTTAACAATTGAAGATTTTATTAGTAGTAGAAACAAAGATTAGCGGTTAGCCGTAACATAAAAATGAACGTTTATTACGGAATCCAAGAATTTAAGAAATTAGATAATGCAGTCGTTACGAGTGGCACTTTTGATGGTGTACATTTAGGGCATCAAAAAATATTAAATCGGCTTAATGAGGTTGCAAAATTGATGAATGGGCAAAGCGTTGTTATAACATTTTATCCGCATCCAAGAAGTGTAATATCTCCTGATAATCAGATAGTTAAACTCCTTTCGACACTCGATGAAAAGATAGAATTATTAGAAAAAAGTGGGGTTAACCATTTATTAATTATTGCTTTCACTCGTGAATTTTCGGAGCTTTCATCCGAAGAATTTATTCAAAAAATCTTAATCGAGTCTATTGGTACAAAAACGCTTGTCATTGGATATGACCATCGTTTTGGCAAAAATCGTGAGGGCGGGTTTGATTATTTAAAAGCCAACAAAGAGAAATATGGTTTTGAAATCGAAGAAATTTCTCGTCAAGATATTGAAAATGTAGCGGTAAGTTCTTCAAAAATTAGAAAAGCCTTACAAGAAGGTGACGTTCAATCTGCCGACCATTTTTTGGGTAGAAATTATGCTTTATCAGGAATAATTGTAAAAGGAAAGCAATTAGGAAGAACCATAGGATTTCCAACGGCAAATATTCAAGTACGGGAAATTGCTAAATTAATTCCTTCTGATGGGGTTTATGCCGTTAAAGTTTATTACAAAAAGGAATCTTTTGGAGGGATGTTGAATATTGGAAATCGCCCAACAGTTGATGGAACTTATCAAACTGTTGAAGTAAATATTTTTGATTTTGATCAAGAAATTTATGGAGAAAACTTAACTGTTGAATTTTTGCAAAAAATCCGTAACGAGCAGAAATTTAATGGATTAGATGAATTAAAAGCTCAAATTGCAAAAGATAAAATCACGTGTAAAAATATATTAAATTCTTAATCTATCGTTTATCTTCTTTTACATCAATTCCCTTTTTAGAAGCATATTTTGAACGATCGAGAAAATAAACATCAAGAATTGCTTTGGGACGGGCAAAGTACTCACGTAAATAAGTTTTGTATCCTGATGGAACATCTTGAGCTGCAAAAGCTACAGCATCAATTCCTAATTGATCAGCCAAAAATAAAGCTCTTGCATTGTGCGTTGGTTGTGAAATAATGGTAAACTTGGATTGATTGAAAACTTCTTTACAACGGATTATTGAATCATAAGTCCGAAATCCAGCAAAATCCAAAGTCATTACATTTTCTGGAACTCCCAAAGACATCAATGCCTTTTTCATGTCGTTGGGTTCATTATAGAAAACAGAATCATGATTACCACTTAAAATCAAAAATTTAATTTTCCCCTCTTTGTATAATCTCGCTGCGGCTTCCATTCTGTACCTAAAAAACATGTTTTCTTTACCCCCATGAATTGCCTTACTTGTGCCTAAAACAAGCCCCACGTCATTTGAAGGTATATTTCCAATGGTATAATAATTCTTTTCTTCTGTGGAAAGCACAATCCAAACATTAGCCAAAATGACACCAATCAGCAAGAAAAAGCTGAAGGTTAGAGTCCATTTTGTGAATTTTCTGATGTAAATAGTAAATTCAACTGGCTTTTCTAATGATATTTCTAATGTGGTTTTAATGTCCCTTATTGATGTTTGATTTTTGTTTTCGATGTTTGATATTTAATTTCGATGTTCGTTTTTTGTTTTCTATACATCGAAAAACGAAAATCGAACATCAATATTAAAATAATCCTAACTGCTCACCCGTGCCTGAATCGCTCATTTCTGGGAATTCAATTTCTTCAGGAGCAATAAGTTTCTTGGGTAATTCCATTTCAACAATTATTGCGTTCTCAGATTCGGTTGAGTAGGATGATTCAGGTTCAATAACTCTTGATTCTAATTGTTTGATATTTTGAACGATATGTGTTGTTAATTTGCTTCCAATTGCTTTCCAGCCTCGAATTTCTGTTATTTCGTCAATGTTTATTTCTTCTTTTACTGTGGCAGAATTCTTTTCTTTTTTGAATGAAACTTCAACTCTTGGATAGTTATCAACCGTAGCGAATACTAATTTTGAGCCTTTTTCATCTGAAATAAACAAGAATTTTTTATCAATTGTGGTAGTTTCTATCCTGAAACGTTTTGTATAATACAACTTCGAACTACCTTCATAATAAACTGCAGTGACGATACTTTCAGGAATGAATTTGGCAATAACCATCATGTCCTTGTTTTCGTATCGATTGGTTAACTCAAAATTTGTCAATTCATATTGTCCATCATTATAGACAACTAAAATGGTATCTTTCGCATCAAAATTACCTAAATAACGACCATGTTCATCTCGGTTTAGCCTTCCAACATTCTCGTCATAATAAATATCTAAACCTCCCAAAGTTGAAACCCCAGCCGATTTCATTATAATTTTTCTAACGGGATATTTTGTTAAAACATTACCCATCGAATCACGCCCTTTAATTAACAATCCTTTAAAATCAAAGTCAAATTGCTTCACACGTGCTGTACAAGAAGCGGTTAAATTGATTTGAATAGTCTCAGCTTCACCATTTTCATTAGCGGTAAAGTACAAAACTTTCGATTTCGGATTTCCAATCGTTAAATCATATTCACGGTCACGAGTCACTGCTGTAACTTTGAAACGTTTAATGTATGAAACCCCCGTTTTAGCATCAAAATATACTAAATTATAGACTTTCCTGTCATCGTTTTTCTTGAAAACGGAAACGTAAATGATGTCTTTACCTACAAAATTCTTTTCTGAAATTTTTACGACCATACATTTACCATCTTGGCGAAATACAATTACGTCGTCAATATCAGAACAGTCCATCACAAACTCTTCTTTCTTTAAACCGTAACCAACAAAACCATTTACTCTATCAACGTATAATTTTTGATTATTTGCGGCTACAACGGTTGCAGAGATAGTATTAAAGTTTTTAATTTCAGTTTTACGTTCTCTTCCTTTGCCATGTTTGCGAAGTATCTCTTTGAAATATTCGATTGAATAGCGAATAATATTTGCCAGGTTATCAAGTACTTCTGCCAATTCATCCTGCAAACGCTTCATCAATTCTTCCGCCTTGAAAGAGTCGTATTTTGAAATACGTTTAATCCTGATTTCTAATAATTTAAGAATATCATCTTCAACAATTACTCGGTAAAACTGTGGTTTAAAGGGTTCTAATCCCAAATCAACCGTTTTTATAACATCTTCAAAAGTTTCACATTCTTCAATATCACGATAAATTCTATTTTCTATAAAGATTTTTTCAAGCGAACTGAATAACAATCGTTCCATTAATTCATCTCTACGAATCTCTAATTCACGTTCTAAAAGGCGTACTGTTTGTTGCGTACAAGTTTTTAAAATCTCGGTAACTCCCACAAAATGGGGTTTATCGGCAATGATTACGCAAGCATTTGGAGAAATTGAAATCTCACAATCCGTGAAAGCATAAAGTGCATCAATTGTTACATCGGGTGAAACACCTGGGGCTAATTGTACTTGGATTTCAACGTCTTTTGCTGTATTATCAATTACTTTTTTAATCTTAATTTTTCCACTATCATTTGCTTTAATAATGGATTCAATCAAATTTGTCGTGGTTGTTGAAAAAGGTATATCCTTGATAATCAGGGTCTTCTTATCAAATTCTTCAATTTTTGCTCTTACTCTTATCTTTCCACCACGATTTCCATCTTGATAATTAGAAACATCAACGTATCCACCTGTGAGAAAATCTGGAAATAATTCAAACGGTTTGTTTTTTAAAACAGCAATCGAAGCTTCAATTAATTCTATGAAATTATGAGGCATTATTTTCGTCGAAAGACCCACCGCAATCCCTTCAACACCGTGTGCAAGCAATAACGGAAATTTAACGGGAAGTGAAACAGGTTCACGCTTTCGACCATCATACGACAATTGCCACTCGGTAGTTTGTGGATTAAAAATTACATCAATTGCGAATTTAGACAAACGAACTTCAATGTAACGTGCGGCAGCGGCACCATCACCAGTACGATAATCTCCCCAGTTTCCCTGACAATCGAATACTAAGTCCTTCTGACCCATATTCACCATCGCATCGTTGATTGACGCATCTCCGTGTGGGTGATATTGCATCGTTTGCCCGATTACGTTGGCTACTTTATTGAAACGACCATCATCCATTTCCTTTAAAGCATGGAGAATTCTACGTTGTACGGGCTTTAAACCGTCTTCAACCGCTGGGATTGCCCTTTCTAAAATTACATAGGAAGCATATTCCAGGAACCAATTTTCATACAGTCCTGCAACGGCAACTTGCTCATGTAGAGCGTCTTCTGGTGGTAAATTAATGATATTATTTTCTAAATCTTCTGACAGGGTTTCGTTTTCCATTGGTAATTCTAATTCCTTCTATTTTATAATTTAATGGTTATTCGTAAAACGCTTTTACGAACAAATGAACCCTAATTTACAAAAAAAAACATGAATCAAAAAATTTACCAATCTCAAACATTAACGAGTTTGAATTTTATATTTTGTGGGAAAGTAAATGAAGTGATTTTTTGCGTGTTGAAGAATACCAAGCTCATAAACGTTCTGAGGCATTGCATCAGTCATAATAGAGGTCATAAATCCATCAGTAAAAAATTGTCCAGTTTTGAGGAAGGAAATTTTGGAATTTCTACGATGACTTGTCGCATTTATAAAAGTGTTGTCTTTTGATTTCAGAATTACGTAAACATTCCCTTGATAGGGAAGCGTAAAATTATTTAATTCATAAATATCTCTGTAATGTGAATTCGAAATATTGAATTCTAATAAAGAATCTTTTTTTATATCTACTTGATAATCAATGGATTGATTTGTTTTAATTGACTCCAAATCATTAATAACATTTGTTAATTCACTAAATGGAAAAACACTTACACCAGAATCAAAAGATTTTTTTAGGAAAGGTGCAATATTGAAATTAAACGATTTATCATTTACAATTGAAATTTTATTTAACCTGTAATTTAAGGCATCTGCCTCTTGTGATTCTCTTTGAAAAGCAAGCAATTCATAGGTAGAATACCAAGAAGATATATAAAAAAATAGACCAAAACAAAGCACTAAAATCGCTGTAAAATATTTTAATTTCTTTGATTCGTAATGAAGCAAAGTAACATATAGTAAAACTAAGGCAATCACAGAATTATGCAAATATCTATTTTGAAATCCAGCTTCGATTGAACTCCAAGAACGACTGAGAGCAACTAAACCAGCCGTTATCGATAAATATAAAAAACAAGCAAATAGAAACAAGTTCTCACGAGGAAAATATTGATTAAAATTAGCCTTAAATTTATAAAATAGTTTGCTTATAATTAATTTAGTGTTGAGTATTGCTAAAATTAAAAATATTAATAATCCTCCCAATATTGTTATTGAAATTCTTGAATTGTTTTTGAAAAAATTATAGATAAAGCCTCCCCAAAAACCCCCAAAACAGCCAATCAGTCTTGTTGGATTGCTTAAGCTACCAGAAATATTGGAATTTTGGGCAGTGTAATATCCCTGAAAATAAAAAGTTGCTACAATCACCATCATGACAATCCAGATAATTAAATCTTTGTATCTTTTTTGAAAGAATAACAAAATCCCCCCTACGCCAAAGGCAAATAATCCATTGCCATGTGTAAAAGACAATACTATAATTAAGAGCAAAGAAATCCAGAATTTTGCAGGTTTAAAATAGACTAAACTATAAAACAAAAACATTGCCCAGAATAAGTTTCCAACTTGTTGTAATATAGAAATAGTCCAATAAAAATTTTGAAACGCTGAGGGTTGAAATATCAATAATGCAACTGGAAGAATGTACAGATAGGATAAATTTATTTTATTGATTATTAAAGCAAAAATCACAAAAATTCCTAAATAATAAAGTGCTGAAATTACATTTAATAACTTCCAATCTAAGTGTCCCTGTACATAATAATCTAACAATACAAAAAGCCTTGGGAATACGATACGATGTTCGTTGTGTTGATCATAAAGGGCATTCAATTTTTGTTGAAATCCAATGGAATTATCTTGAAAAATAGTAACAAATCGGAGTAAATGAAAATCGTCTTGGTAAAAAAAGTTGTAGGAAAATTTATAACAAGCGAAGTAAAAAATTAAAATTACAATTAGGATGGTAAGAAGTATAAATTTATTTAATGTGTTCGAGGTAATATATTTCATGTTTGTGTTTTGAGGATGATATTTTTGTGTTAGTATATCTACAAATTTAAATAAGTAGAAAACATATCAAAGTATTTGACTAATTAATTTTTCAAACGATCAATAATTTTCCACTGAATCAATTAGTATTAATAATTCTGAAATCATCATTGCCGTTGCTCCCCACACAGTTGTATCCAAGATATTATAATAAGGAGTTTCAACTTCTACGCCCCTGACATTCAATGTTTTACGACCAATTATGGATGGTTTTTTCAAGTCTTCGAGTGTTATTTCTATTACTTTATCAACCTCTCTTGGATCTGGATAAAATTCAGGTTTTCGAGTCATGTATCCCACAACTGGTTGCACATAAAAATTAGATGGTGGAATAAAAAGTTTCGTTAATTCACCCAAAATTTTTACATCCGACACTCTAACCCCTATTTCTTCTTGTGCTTCTCTGAGTGCTGTTCGTATTAAATTTTCATCTTCTTTTTCGGCTCTGCCACCAGGAAAAGCCATTTGTCCGCCGTGAACGCCATCGTATTGAGGTCGAAGAATTAAAGGAATAAAAACTTGATTATCAGAAGGATAGAATAAAATTAGCACCGCACTTTCTCGTGTCCGCTCGTTAGGAGAGGGCATTTTCAACTTCAAACGAGTTTCAGAAGCCATTACGGCATGAGCAGTTAGCCCTGGCAATGGATGTTGTAGTCTTGTTTTAAGTTTATTTATAAAAGTGGTAAAATCGGTCATCTATTTTACTTATAATATTCAACTAATTTTTCTGCACATCTTTCACCGTCCATCGCTGCCGACATGATTCCTCCTGCATATCCTGCACCTTCACCACAAGGAAAAAGTCGCTTTATTTCAAGGTGTTCTAAGGTCTCTTTGTTCCTCGGAATTCTTACTGGAGAAGAAGTTCTACTTTCAATACCAATGATTTGGGCTTCATTTGAGGAATAATTTCTCATTTTTTGACCAAATTGTTTCAATCCTTCTTGTAATGGTTTACCAATAAAATCAGGAAGTATATCCATCATATCCGATGACATTAAACCAGGTTGGTATGAGGTATCTAACAATGATTTTGACAATTTATTTTGTATATAATCACCCACCAACTGAGCTGGAGCAGTTTGCCTACCACCCGCCATTCGACATGCTTTTTGTTCTAATTCCTTTTGTAATTGTAAACCAGCCAATGCTCCAAACGCTTTAAAGGGCTGTAAATCAACCTCATTTATTGCCACTACCATACCTGAATTGGCAAATTTTGAATCACGACGAGACGGTGACATTCCATTAACCACTAACTCACCAGGGGCTGTTGCTGATGGAACAATAAAGCCACCTGGACACATACAGAAGGAAAAAACGCCTCTTTGTACCCCTTTAAAATAGGTTTGCCCTACCAAACTATAAGAAGCTGCAGGAAGGTATTTTCCTCTTTCAAGGCGATGATATTGAAGTGAATCAATCAAACTTTGTTGATGTTCAATACGAACGCCCATTGCAAAAGGCTTAGATTCAATCAAGACACTTCTTTTTTGACATAATTCAAAAATATCACGTGCAGAATGTCCTGTGGCTAAAATAACTCCCAAACCAACAATTTCACTTCCCTTTTCTAAAATTACGCCCTTAATTTGTTCACTATGGATAATAAAATCAACAACTTTTGCATCAAAATGTACTTCACCTCCCGCCGATAAAATGCTTTCACGAAGTTCGGCAACTAATTGAGGAAGTTTATTTGTACCTATATGGGGGTGTGCATCCACAAGTATTTCTTCGGTTGCACCGTGTGCCACTAAAATTTCTTGTACTCTCCTGATATCACCTCTTTTTTTGCTTCGAGTGTATAATTTACCATCAGAATATGTACCAGCTCCCCCTTCGCCAAAGCAATAATTTGATTCTGGGTTTACCAAGTGATCTTTGTTAATTGCCGCTAAGTCTCTCCTTCTTGTTCGTACATCTTTTCCTCTTTCAATTAAAATGGGTTTGACTCCCAATTCTATCAACCTCAAAGCGGCAAAAAGCCCTGCTGGACCAGCTCCAACAATAATGGCTTGTTTTGAATTTGAGACGTTGGGATAGTTTTTTTTAAATGAAATTATGGGAGAAGGTATTTCGTTAATAAACACTTCTACTTCTACATTTACACGCACTTGTCTCCCACGAGCATCAATTGAACGTTTTAATGGACGAATGAATGAATTTTCGTCTTCTGGAAATTGAAGTAATTTATGAATATGATTTTTAAAATTGTCTTCGTCAAAAGCAATTTCTGGCTCTAAGACGAGTGATAAATTTTTGTGCATAATTGGTAAGGTATTTATCCCTAAAAAATTCGTGATTACTGTAAAGGAACGAAAATCATATGAACAGTAATTTTAGCTTTATCGTACTCAAAATTATCATTTTTCAACACCATTTTAGATTTTGTTAATTCTACTACATTAAAAATGCCCGTTTGACCATTAATCAAGGTTTCTAAAATAGTGTCGTTTGTCGTAAATTTCCAAGTTCCGTAAGTTAAAGCTACTTTCGATATTTTATCATAAGATTTAACGTTACCATTCTTGTCAAACACATAAATTTGTTGATTCACATATTTTGAATCACCCGTAACACGGTTTGGGTCTAAAAGCGTATTATCTGGTTTGGTGTACATATCTAAAGACCAACCCGCTGTTGCAGATTGGATAGCAGTTTTTCGTTCGCTTTCTAATGGAGTACTCCCGTTATCTTCTGTTTTGCAAGAAAAACAAAATAGTGAAAAGAAAGCAATTGTAGTAAGAATTTTCAAACGTATCATATCTTTGTATTTTTGAGTTTCTGTTTTAACAAATTTAAGAAATAAATAATTGTATCTCTTTAAAGCACCATACAAATTCCAAATTTTGAAAGTTAAACTACTTTTAGGCTTAATATTTATGTCTTCACGGGGGTTTGGACAAAATGAATGTCTGGACAACCCAAAATATATCTCTTCAACGCAAAATGGAGTTATTAATTGGAAACAGTTTCCAGAATTTTCCTTGCCTTTTAAAAATGTTTACACTGGACCCAGGTTTAAAGATTCACTTCAATTACCTTTAAAACATGGGTTTTCACACTTGGCAAATTTCACATCGGCTGATAGGAATTTGCCTCAAAAGAACCGTGCCATTTTGTGGGGAGGAACCGCCAGTTTGCAGGGACAACCTTGGTACGAAATTGAGAGTCCTTGGGCGAATGATTTGGTAAAATATCAAGAAAAATGGCGAAGAGAAGTGCGTGAAATGGCAGATATGTTTACTGATACTGAAGGAAAAGCAATGCCGAATTTGGACATTCTTATGCTTGATGTGGAACGTGAAATACCTACAGATGCAGCCATACGTTTTTTGAAAGCAGATAATACTTTGCCGCTTAAATACCGTAAATTATCAGACATAGATTTTACTGAAAGATATAAAAAAGATTTATCAAAGATTTATGCAGAACCAATTAAGTATCTGAAAGCCAATGGAATACCCAATATAACTCAATTTGCTTCCTATTCAGATGCACCCATAAAAAACGTTGAATTTCCCTTGAATTATAATTGGCAAGAATGGCAAACCAGTGATAAAGTGTTGAATTATTATATGATTGATTCAGTCAGTAAAAAAGTGGGAGGGGAGTTCTATAATCAGAATAATTTTTTGGCTCCATCGGCTTATTTTTGTTATGAGTATAGTTTGATAAAAGAATATCCAAACATAGCCTACCAGCTTTTTCAAATTGAGGCAAATGTAGCTCGGAGTAATAAGGATATCATGTTGTTTGAATGGTTATCCTACAATAAATGTCAGGTAAATTCAAATTATGGTTTTAATCAAGCTATCAAAAAACACTTGATTGAAGCTCAGGCAATTATGCCATATTTCTCTGGAGCAAAAGGAATTTGGTTATGGGAAAATCCAATTAATCCTGATAGTTTAAATTATTCGAGATACGAAACCTACATTAACGCTTTGTATAGGTTATCCTTTTTTAAAGATTTTTTTATTGGTAATTATCGTTTAATTATTCCAAAATCAGCGTATCAACATTTTCAAGACCGTGATCCAATTTGGCGGGGTGTTTTGAAAGGAAATGAGATTTTGATTGCTGCAATTAATGAGTTTGCCAATGACAATGAAACCACAGATTTAGAAGTAAATTATGGGGGTTGGACACAGAAAATTCAATTGAAAGGTAAAGAAACGTTTCTGTGTAAATTCCAAATCCAAGATTTACAAACCAATTATTTATTGTATCCAAATCCAAGTAAAGGCAGTTTTACTTTTGAATATTTTGGCGATAATTTACTCACTGGAAATTTGAAGATTGTCGATTTTTTGGGAAGAGAAGTTTTTGCTCAAACTTTTAATGGAACTACTCGAAAACAAAATTTTGACATTAAATTAGTTTCAGGAAGTTATTTTTTAAAGTACGTTGAGAACGAAAAAGTTGTAGTTAAGAAGATAATAATTCTATGAAAATAAAATTTATAGCAATAATTATCTTTGATGTTCTAAAAATTTAGCACACTATTTAATAAATGTTCTGTTATTTTCAGAACAGGATTTATAGATTTTCAAGTTACGACAGGATTAAAAATCAGAATCCCGTCAGTCTTGTTAATGTCATTAATCTTTTTCTAACTTTTGTGTAGCAAAACTTATTAAACAGTGTATTTAGTGTCAAATTAATAAAAATAAAAAATTCTACAAAGACCAAAAGTATTCTGAATATAACGATGGTAAAGCGAACAAAGTAATATAAGTAAAATAAGAAATGGCAATTGATTTATCCATTTTCCATTTTTTATTTTGATTCGGGTTTTTTATAAGAACGACCATACTTTATTTTCATCTCCGCCGAGTGGCTTCTTCTTACATTCACTTTACTATTTTTTTCAGATTTTTCGTGAAAAGCTGGACCAACACCTTCTCGTTTTGGAGCTTTGACTTCAATTGCTTTGGTATATTCCTTCGGCATTTCATCCAATAACATATTATTATTGATTTCTAAATTATCGGGCAATTCGACCCTTGGAATCGAATAGTTCATTAATTTTTCAATTTCCTTTAAATACTCCTTTTCACGTTCAATCACAAACGAAATGGCAATACCTTTTCTTCCAACTCGACCCGTTCTTCCGATTCTATGAACGTAGCTTTCTGAAATGGAAGGAACATCAAAATTGATTACGTGCGAAACTTCTGCTACATCTAAACCTCTGGCAATTACATCGGTAGCGACTAAAATTCTACATTTTCCTGATTCAAAATCATCTACGGCTGCAAAACGATGATTTTGAGCCTTGTTCGAATGAATCACTTTAATGGTTTCTCCAAAAGCCATTTCTAACTGATCGAAAACCATATCTGCTAAATGTTTAGTCGAAACAAAAACCAACACTTTATTCATTGCTGGATTTTCGTTAAATAGTAATTTCAACAAATTAACTTTCGTATTAAAGTTTAAAATATCGTAATAACTTTGAGAAATATTTTCCAAAGGCGTTCCTACTGGTGTTGCTTCAATTCTTACCAAATCGTTGAAATAAGCCTCAATTAAAACTTCAACTTCTTCATTCAAAGTCGCTGAAAATAACAAATTCTGACGACGTTCAGGCAATCTATCAAAAATACTTTTCAGTTGAGTGCGAAACCCCAAATTCAGCATTTCATCGAATTCGTCAATTACTAATTTCTTGATGGATTTAGGCTTCAAAACGCCTGTGGCAAGCAAATCTACAATTCTTCCAGGTGTTCCAACAATTAAATCAGCACCAATTGCAACTTCTGCAGCTTGCGGGCGAAGATTCACGCCGCCGTAAACACCAACTGAAATCACACTCATATATTTGGTCAGTTTTCGTACTTCTTCAAGTACTTGTACAACCAATTCTCGAGTGGGAACGATAATTAAAATTTGGGGGTTTTTTATTTTTGAAAACTGGAATTGACGTAAACAAGGTAATAAATAAGCAAAAGTTTTACCCGTACCAGTTTGTGCAATTCCACAGACATCCTTACCCGACATCACCATTGAAAAAACTTTTTCTTGGATAGCAGTTGGCGTATCAAGCCCTAAATCTTCGAGGGCGTTTAAGAGTTGTCTATTAAGATTTAATTCGCTGAAAGTCATAAAATTGTTATAATTTACACACAAAGGTACGTAATTTCTTACTTTTAAAGAACCAACAAAACATCATGTCATTTCTAATTTACGGTGCCAGCGGATATACTGGAAAATTAATTGTTGAATTATTTATCAAAAAAGGATTGAAACCCATTCTCGCAGGTCGGACAAAATCTAAAATTAAGCCTTTGGCTGAAAAATATGGGTTAGAATATTTGATTTTTGGATTGGATAAAAAGGAGGAAATTATTCAAAATATCGAAAGATTTCATTTAATATTAAATTGTGCAGGACCATTCAGTAGAATTGCAAAACAAATTGTTGAAGCCTGTATCATCGCCAAAACTCATTATTTAGACATCACTGGCGAAATTGAAGTTTTTGAAATGATAAAATCTTATGATTCTGATGCTAAAAAAAATGGGATAGTTTTGATTCCTGGTGTTGGTTTTGATGTAGTTCCAACTGATTGCATGGCTAAGTATTTAAGTACAAAATTGCCCGATGCTACGCATTTGGAATTAGCTTTTACAAGCGTGGGAGGAAGTATATCACATGGAACTGTCACCACCATGATTGAGGGTTTAGGTAACAGAGGTTATAAAAGAGAAAATGGCGTAATGGTTTATAAACCAACGGGTTATAAAGGAAAATGGATTGACTTTGGTCGATTGAAACAGTTTGCTATGACCATTCCGTGGGGAGATATTTCCACAGCCTTTTCCACCACAAAAATCCCCAATATTGAAACGTATGCAGGTGCTTCAAAATTTGCCTACTACTTAATGAAATTACAGTTTTTGTTCAACCCAATTATCCGAACAAAATTTGTGAAAAATTTGCTACAAAAATACGTTGACAATAAAATCACGGGTCCCAATGAAATACATTTTCAATATGGGAAATCACTAATTTATGGAAAAGTAACCAACGCAAAAGGAGAAACCTTTGAAGGAAAAATTGAGACGTTGGAAGGATATAGATTTACCGCAGAAGCATCTGTCTTGATTACACAAAAAATTATTGAATTGAAAGAAATTTCTGGTTATAAAACTCCTGCGGGCTTGTTTGGGCATGAATTGATATTGGAAATCGAAGGCTCGAAGTTTATTTGACATTTATGAATACTACAAATTTGAATCAATAGCTTTTAATTTTAATTCTAAAATTTCTAAAAAAAAATGAATCGTTTACACAAAGAAACATCACCTTATTTATTACAACACGCCCAAAATCCTGTTGATTGGTTTGCTTGGGGTGATGAGGCTTTGCAAAAAGCAAAAATTGAAAATAAGCCTATTTTAGTAAGCATTGGTTATTCTGCGTGTCATTGGTGTCATGTGATGGAACACGAATGTTTTGAAAAAGAGGAGGTCGCTGCGGTGATGAATAGTCATTTTGTGAATATAAAAATAGACCGAGAAGAGCGTCCAGATATTGATGCAATTTATATGGATGCCGTTCAAGCGATGGGGGTTCAAGGTGGGTGGCCTCTCAATGTTTTCTTAATGCCCGATGGAAAACCTTTTTATGGTGGAACTTATTTTCCCAAAGAAAATTGGATTCAGCTATTAAAATCTGTCAATAATGGATTCATAAATCATCAAGATGAACTCCAAAAATCAGCGGAAGGATTTACTGAAAATATGCTCTTTAAAGAATCTGAAAAATATGGTTTATCTTTTGAAAATCAGGTGTTTATGAAGGAAGATTTGGATAAAATGTATCAAAAACTTGCCCACAATTTTGATCAAGAATGGGGAGGATTTCAACGTAATCCAAAATTTCCCATGCCTTCAACTTGGCAATTTTTAATGAAATATTCGTTTGAAACAAAAAATGAAAATGCTATTAATCAATTAAAAATAACATTAAATAGAATGGCAATTGGGGGTATTTATGATCAATTGGGTGGTGGTTTTGCACGTTATTCAGTTGATGGAGAGTGGTTTTGTCCACATTTTGAAAAGATGCTTTATGATAATGGACAATTGGTGAGTTTGTATTCAGAGGCTTATACTTTTACGAACGAACAACTTTACAAAGAAACAGTTTACGAGACAATTAATTGGTTGAAAAAAGAAATGACCAGTCCAGAAGGTGGATTTTATTCTGCCTTAGATGCTGATTCTGAAGGAGTTGAAGGTAAGTTTTACGTTTGGACAAAATCTGAAATTGATGAAATATTACAGGAAAAATCGAAAGAATTTTGTAAAATTTACCAAATTACTGAAATCGGAAATTGGGAACAAGGCGTAAATATTCTTTGGAAAAATGAGTCGATTTTAAATTCAGATCAAAGCAATGCTATTCAAAAATTATTAGAAAAAAGGGCTGAAAGAATACGTCCAGGATTGGACGATAAAATACTTTGTTCATGGAATGGTCTGATGCTGAATGGATTAGTTGATGCTTATCGTGCTTTCGGCGAGCAAGAATTTTTAGACTTAGCATTACAAAATGCAAAATTTATAAAACTTAATTTCTTGAAAGATAGTAATTTATCACACAGTTATAAAAACGGAGAAACTAAAATTCAAGGTTTTTTAGAAGATTATGCTACTGTAATTGAAGCATATTTGAATCTGTATCAAGCAACTTTTGATGAAAATTGGTTGCACCTCGCTGAAAAATTAGGAATATATGTTTTTCAAAATTTTTGGGATGAAGATGATCAATTATTTTTCTTTACAGATAAAAATGCCGAGAATTTAATTGTGCGAAAAAAGGAAATTTTTGATAATGTAATTCCAAGTTCAAATTCCATCATGGCACGAAATTATTATACTTTGGGATTAATTTTAGCTCGGCAAGATTTTATAGATTTATCAAAACTTATGCTTGCTAAAATGAAGGACCTTTTACTCAAAAATGTGGATTATTTAACAAATTGGGCGTGTTTGGCATCGCAAATGACTTCACCAACCTCAGAAATTGCTTTGGTTGGCAAAGATTTCTTGCAATTCAGAAAAGACATGGACTCACGGTATTATCCAAATAAAGTATTAACGGGAACATCTTCTGAAAGCCAATTACCTTTATTAGAAAATCGTAGTGGTGCGGGGGATGAAACTCTGATTTATGTTTGTTATGATAAGACTTGTCAATTGCCTGTTAAATCGGTTAAGGAGGCATTTTTGCAATTAAAGTAGAATTGTTACATTCAACTTTATGAAACGCAAAGTGGAGTCGTTTCGGGAAGTTCATTGTAACTAATTTCAGTAAACAAATTCAATTCCTTCAGATTCTTTTTTATCTGAATAAAGAATAATTTCTTGTACTTCCCCATTTAGTTTAAATCGTATTGCCGAAGTGTTTGCCCCCTCCTTACCAGTGTTATTTGCAAACACAGTTAAAACATTTTTTTGAAAGGGTAACAGCTTGATATTCAATAATTTAGGTTTATTTTTTAATTCATATTTTTCAATTAAATATTGCCCATTAAAGCATATTGAAACAATATCTCCATCTTCATTTTCATGATCATAAAGGTCGATATTAATTACTTCTTGATTTACCTTATAAGTGTGTTTTATAATCACTTTTCGCTCCATTTCACAATAAATCCTTTCTGCCTTGGGCATACTCAAGGTAGATTTTTGTAATATTTTTAAAGGTAAATTATAAGACATTTGAAAACCAATATACGCTCCATTCTCTTGAAAATTACTTGCCCCAGTTGGTTGATTGTTGTTATATCCAGTAACGGTATTTGATACAAAATAGCCAACGGGAATTCCTATTCTTAAACCCATATCCAGAGAACGCATATCATCTGCCCTTCTCCAATAAGTTCTTCCAATTTCCAAAAAAGGCAAAATTGATTTGCGGTTAACAACTTCGCTCTGAATTTTAAATCCACGACCATTAAAAACCCAATCTTCTTGGTTGTCCGCCGATTTGTCCAAATAATTCATTGTTTTTAAACCAAATTGGAAATAATTTCGAGATTCTCCCCAAAATCTTCTTCCTCGTGATTTCGAGGTGTAAGTAACGCTTGCGGAAAGTCCAGAATAACTCACTGTATTTTGCCAAATGGTTGCAGACTTATTATTGAGGTTAAACTCATAATCATTATTTATTGAATAACTGTGCGGAATACAAGCATAATATACCCCAAATTCTCCCTTCAGAATTCTATCATTTTGCAATAATTTCGAGATATTTAGACCCAAATCAAATGAACCAATCAAGCCAGAAAATTGAGTTTTACCTTGATTATTAGTCGAAGCATTAATTGGAAATACGGTGAAAGGAAATGGTGAATACTTAAAAGCTCCTTGCTGAAACCCACTTGGAATTGTTGAGTTTTGTGGTAATCCAAATGTAAATACTGTTCCAGATGGGCGAATGCCAATGGAGCTAATGCCCTGTTTATTAGATAGTTGAGCGTTTGAATTAAAATTCAAGAATAAATAATTAAAAATGAAAAACAAAAAAACATGCATCTTTAATTTGCAGATTAAAGCACGATTCCAAAAAGATTTTGTCCATTTAATTTCCACGAAGTTATATTAATCTAAATTTTAATTTTAATTCATTTAATTCTCTCAGGATTCTCATTCACAAATGCTCCCCATCCTTTTTTTGTCCCTTTCATGGTTGCCATAATACTTGTTCCATGAAAGTGATGGCAAACGGCGATTCCCAGTGCATCTGTGGCATCAAACATTTTGGCATCTAATTTCATTTTCAATAATTGGTCCAACATGTGTGCAACCTGTTCTTTTGAAGCATTTCCATTTCCCGTTACAGATTGTTTTACAGTTTTAGGTGAATATTCAACGATTGGTATTTCTCTTGAAAGTGCCGCCGCCATCACTACTCCTTGAGCTCTCCCTAATTTCAACATTGATTGTACGTTTACTCCAAAAAAAGGGGCTTCAATTGCCATTTCGTCAGGTAAGAATTCTTCTATTATTCCGATAATTCTATCAAACATTTTCTTTAATTTGATGCCTTGGGTTGTATATTTGCTCAAATTGATGACTCCATACTGTAAAACTTTCATGCTGTCGCCTTGTGTTAGAATCACACCATAACCCATAAATCGTGTTCCTGGATCAACCCCTAAAATTATTTTTTCTTTTTTTTCTGACATAATGCAAGATAACGACGAATCAAATGCTAAACCAAAATTTCTTTCTGAAAAACTGTTTTTAATAATAAAATGGATTTTTGTTTTGATTCTCGGGGTAATTTTATATTATATATTTCAGCAGAAACAACAGAATATCGGTGATTTAATAAAAGAATTTTCTAAAATATTTACCGATAAAAATTTAGTAAAAATCAGCTTGATTTTTTCATTAATTTTGGTGAATTGGGGGTTTGAAGCAAAAAAATGGCAAATTTTAATGTACAATTATGAAAAACTTTCATTCATAGACGCATATAAATCAGTTTTGGTTGGTTTGACGCTCGGATTTATTACGCCTGCTAATTTTGGAGATTTTGTGGGTAGGACGTTAATCTTGAAAAAAGCAAATCGTTCATTTGGAATCGGAACAAATCTTTTAGGAAATGGGATACAGTTTTATGTCACCCTTTTATTTGGAATAATATCTTATTTAATAATTTGGAATAAAATTTCTTCAAATTTTGATAAATTAATTCTCGTACTTTTGATTTTGTGTGTCTTTTTGGGGATAATTATTTTTTCATATCGATATAATTTTCAGTCATTTTCAAAACGTTTTTCTTGGATAAAACCTTATCAAAACTATTTTAAAGCCTTAATTGAATTTAAAAATGAAGTTTTTTTCAAAGTTATTTTTTGGACAACT
>JANXML010000354.1 GCA_025354645.1 Arcicella sp.
TTGCTGTGAACCAAGGTCTTTGATTCTGGGAGCAAAGAAAACACCTAATAGGTGCATCATTCCAAAGACTACTTCGGTTGAACCGTGGGTATCGGTTGAATGAATGGTACTTTTGATTACAGGATTGTTTAAGTGCATATCCACCATACTGACCGCTTCCCTTGCCGATGCCACAATGACAGTCGAATAAAACATGGCAAAACGTTCATCGACTGCCGTGTTTGCCACAGATGCTTTGTCAAAGCCAGGATATTTGTACGAAAAGGCGGCGTTTAATGAGTTCTTTTTGTTCAATATCTTTTGTCCATCGCTGGCGGTATGCAGTTCATTAGGGTCGTTTCTATGGATTTCTGGTAAATCTAAGCCATTTTTCATCTTGATAATGGCATCGTTTGCATCTTTCAGAGCTTGTAATGACAAATACCAATCGCTCGTATTTTGGAGCGTTGAAACCTGAATACCTTTCGAGATATTACGCATCTTTTCAACGCCAATATTACAGCCCAACGCAATGATAGAAGCAAAAAATGTTTCGGACGTTGGTCGTTTTCTTTCGTGGGTTTTGCTCTGATGTCCCAAGTGATGTAAAAACGGAGCAGTCTTTTCAACGTCCGCCAATAAATCCAAAATAGACGTAAATCGTGCGGGGTTAAAATAACTACTGATTCTACTCAAATCGGGCTTTTCAACCGCAGGAGTATTGATGATAGGTTTGTTGGCTTTATCAAATCTTAAATGAGGGTTTGTCCCCAAATTATATCCATCATTGACTTGATGATAGAGCTGGTCTAAATTTTCTTTCAGTACGCTTATATTATCCTCATAATCAGCTAAATGAGTCATTTCGGCATCCGTCATTAACTGGTCTTTGTTAGCTGCCCATTCCTTTTTTGAGATGAGATATTCCTCCAAAAATCGGTATCGGTAAGAGTGATTAAAATTTAGAATTCCTGATTTTATTCCATCGTTGATGGCTTCAAATAAGAACATTTTATACAATCTCCTTTGGAATACTTCATCTCCTTTTTCATTGATTTCAAACAAAGCATCTTGCTGTTTTTCATCTAACCATTTGAGATTATTGGTTGGTTTGGTTATCTTCCCTTTCTTCTCAATATAGTGGCTGATGGCTTCAAAAAGGGTTTTGTCGGTTTCCTCTTGGTTAATTATCAGTTGCAGAATGGGCTGGGAAACTCGATTGCTTAACCAAATACTTTGTCCTTGCCATAAGCGGTAAAACTCCGTTTTTTCGTCTCTGCTCGTCTCAATATCCAGCGATTCAATCAAGGCAAGTTGTGTGTCTGTCAAAGAATCATCAACCTCAAAAACTTCCTCAATTTGAGCAATTTTAGTATCACTGTCTTGGACAGATTTGAGGATATGTTTGACTTCTTCTACTTGCTTTTTATAACTAATTCGAGAATCAATCACTAATTGAGTTGCTTGTCGTCTCTCTTTTTGTTGGGCGAAGTATTCCTCTTTTTGAGTTGCCTTAGCCCTATTTTCGGCAGTTTTGACACTATTTTGGATGATGTCAATGAAATAATCTTGGCGTTGTCGCACTTGACGAATCAGAAAACAGAGCAAGAATAAGTATTTATCTACATTCGTTTCAATCTTATCATTGTCAGCGATTGTTACCCAATGAGCGTGATAATCAATGGTGGCATCGGAGAGATTGAGCTTCTCAACCAAAGTGCTGACTCGTTCTAATCGCCCTCGAAGTACCTCAAATAATTGAACACTCTCTTTTATTTCTTTGGGGTTTTTAGGATGAATAATGACTTTGTATTTTTGGATTTCGCTCTTTTGATAAACTACTTTTTTGATAAGGAATTCATCCAAGGCTTCACGGTGGGCGGCGGTCAGATACTTTTCTAACGATAGATTTATACGTTTGCTGAAAGCCAGTAGCACATCGCTGATGATGCGGACGTATTTATCATAGGCAGGTGATTCTATTCCTTGTCGAAATAAATAGGCTCTGGTTTCCCACAGTACCTTTCTGGGGACTAACTGACTTTCTACCAATCGCTCTACTTGGTGTTTGAATAGTTCTTCATCATAAGATTTCCAATGAATAATTGATAGGATGCGTTCTCGGTGGTCGTATGCCAATTGTTTGTTATAATATCCACGAAAATCAAGAAATTTCAAATTCAGATTTAACTGTTTTGCCACAAACAAGATGTCTTCTTCTCTGAAATCTAAAACCTCATAAAATCGTCCATGAAACTTAAAATAGCCCCATTGGAGGAGCATACCCATTTTTGAACAAGGATGTCGCAGTTTATCCAACTCCATTTCCAAATCATCCGTGATGTTAAAAAAGTGAGATTGTTGAGAAGCGGTGAAAATGGTTGGCGTGTCAAATTCTCTAATTTCATGGGGTGGTAATAATTTGATTCTACTCATAAGGGAAATTGTGTGGGTTATGGAAGTATAAATAAATCTTCAATTGAATATACTTTTTGAACGAATGCTAAATTTTGGCAAAACATAAGAAAAGTGCCTAATCAGGGATAACAAAAGTATAAAATTGCAGTATGAAAATCAAAGTATAAATTTTTGTTTTGTAACTTGTATAACTATATACAAATTTACTAATACCATGAAAATCGGATACGCAAGAGTAAGTACCAAAGACCAAAACCTTCAAATGCAAACCGATGCCTTAACCAAGGCAGGTTGTGAAATCATTTTTACTGAAATAGCATCGGGAGCAAAAACCGATAGAGTTGAATTGGATAAACTTTTAGGGCAAATCCGAAAAGATGATACGTTGGTCGTTTATAAACTTGACCGCTTAGGACGTTCATTGAAACATCTTTTGGAGTTAGTCACCCAATTTAACGAAAGACAGATTGGACTTCAAAGTATTAGTGATTCTATTGATACGACCACACCACAGGGACGGTTGTTTTTCAATATCTCAGCTTGTTTCGCAGAATTTGAGCGAGATTTAATCAGGGAACGAACTAATGCAGGTTTGGCAGCGGCACGTGCCAGAGGTAGAAAAGGAGGTCGAAGGCAAGGAATGACCAAAGAAGCCGAGAAAAAGGCAATTTTGGCAGAATCTTACTACAAACAAGGAGAAATGGGCGTTAATGAGATAGC
>JANXML010000253.1 GCA_025354645.1 Arcicella sp.
TCATTACCAATTATCCAGCGGGACAAACGGAAGAGTTATCCATCGAAAATAATCCAGAAGATACTGAATCGGGCAGCCGAATTGTGCCTTTTAGTAATACCTTATACATCGAACGGGACGATTTTATGGAAGAACCGATGAAGAAGTTTTTCCGTTTAGGACCAGGTTTGATGGTACGTTTGAAAGGAGCGTACATCATTCAATGCGATGATTTTGTGAAAGATGAACATGGTAATATAACAGAATTACATTGCAGTTATTTTCCTGAAAGTCGCTCAGGCTCAGATATTTCGGGCATCAATGTGAAAGGTGTAATCCATTGGGTTTCAATGCCTCACGCCGTGAAAGTGGAAGCTCGACTATACGATAGGTTATTAATTTTGGAAGATGCCTCGCAAGTTGGGGACGATTTCAAAAAGTTCATTAATCCAGATTCATTGACGATTTTGCCAGAAATTTTCGTTGAACCAAGTTTGAAAGAGGCTAAAATTGGAACGAATTATCAGTTTATGAGAAAAGGCTATTTCTGTTTAGATACAGATTCAACGGCTGAACATTTAGTCTTTAATCGGACGGTTGGTTTAAAGGATAGTTTCAAAAAGTAATTTTGGTTACATTTACTTTTAAAAATAAGATTATGACAACAGTAGCAGATAGAGAAATAATAAGAAAATCATTGAAAGGATTAGTTTTGGAAGAACCTAATTTTATAAGTGATTTAGTTTCGGAATTAAGTGATGATTTGAAAAGATCTAAACGGAATCGTTTGGAACAGATAATAAATGAAGATTTTGAAGAACACAAGGAAGTTTTTAAAGCACTGGCATAATGACATTATACTTAGAAAAAGAAGACGTAACGTTCATAAATCAGCGTACAGTAGAGGCTCATGGGGGAAATTTTATGCCTCCTGACAATTTTTTACATGAAGACAATCTTGATTATTTGATAGAAACAGTACAAGCAGAAATGTTTGGACAACCACTTTATCCAACTATCTCTGACTAAGCTGCACTTTATTGTTATAATATCATCTGTAATCATATTTTCACTGATGGCAATAAACGAACAGGATTAGAAGCAGCCTTAGCTTTTTTAAAATTAAATGGTCGTAGATTAGATAGAGATTTACCTCAATCTGACTTGTATGATTTCATCATAAAAATTGCCTCTGGCGATTCAAGTTTAGAAGAATGTAAAACATGGTTTGAACAGAATATTGTATCCATCAAGTAAATCAACAAAAAATGCCCAATCTGAAAAGAAAGGGCATTTTTTATAAGAAAAATTATTATTAATTGTCTAATAAGTTGCCCGATAGTCAATCGTAAAAACAACCATTGAAAGGTTGTCTTTTGTTATTTTTACAGGAAAAATATATCCTTCTTCATCAAATTGATTGGCATATAGTCCTTTATCTCCTTCCTTCACAAAAAGTGAGTATTTTCCTTCTGGTAATGCCAAACAAAATTTTCCTTCTGCGTCCGATTTTATAGATTTCACAAAATTTGTCACCACAGCTTTATAAAACCCATTTTGTAAAGTTGCCTGCTCGGAACTCGTTAATTCATACACAAAAAGTTCACGCTGCACACCTTTTGGTTTGGGAACTTGACTGTCAGGTGAAGGCATCAAATTACCTGATTTCCAGACAATTGAACCACAAATTCCTTGTTGAATATCTTTTTCAGTAATTGCCACAGGTTCAGCAATTGGTTTTGTTATTACCTTGACTTTTTTAGCTCTTTTATAGACTTTCTTCTTGGTTTTTTGAGAAAAACAAGAAGTTGATAATAAACTGATTATGAGCAAAATTAGGGTGAATTTTTTCATATTTTTGCGTGATTTTCTTTCATAAACTCCATAAAATCTTCTACCATTGATATATATTCATTAATATCTTCCTCCATAAAATCTCCATGCAATTCATAATCCGCAATTTGCCGTTCCTTGAATAATTTAGCTAAATATTGACCGTATTTCTTGGGAATTAATTCCGTGGCAATAAATATTTCTGAAAACTTACTTTGCACTCCCGAATGAGTTTTTGTAAAAATATCTTTACTTAAAAACAAACCCCGAACAATCCAAAAATAGGCATAATAGCAATGGTTAACTGCCCCTTTATATAATCCATGAGATTTCAAAGTTCGAGCCGCTTGTAAACTATCTTCCGCCTGACTAAAATATATGGTTAAGTCCTCATTCATAGATAGTTATTCCTTCTTTTTTGATAAATCTAAATAGTGCTTTATTTGAAGTTTGAAAGTTGTTTTTAGAGATTACGTAAGATGAAATTGGAATAAAATTATGCTTTAATGATAAGTCGAAAAGTTGATTGTTCGTTTCTCCTATTTCTTTGGTAATTGATACGTTTTCATCATTTAATAGAACCAAAAAATCTATGTCAGATTCTTCATGGAAATCACCTCTTGCATAAGAACCATACAGGATTATTTTTGATAATCGAGTTGAATAATGTTCAACCATTAATTGGTTAAAATCATTAATTAAAGCATTTTTATTAATCATAAATCTATGATTTTGTTAATTTCTCTTAAACAACGAATCCACAAATTCTTTCTTATTAAAAACCTGTAAATCTTCAATTTTTTCGCCTACACCAATGTATTTTACTGGAATTTGTAATTGATCAGAAATTCCGATAACAACGCCACCTTTTGCCGTTCCATCTAATTTCGTAATTGCCAAAGCTGTTATTTCAGTTGTTTTTGTAAACTCTTGGGCTTGAATAAAAGCATTTTGCCCCGTTGAACCATCCAACACTAACAATACTTCATGAGGTGCATCTGGTAAGAATTTCTGCATCACTCGCTTGATTTTTGAAAGTTCATTCATCAAGTTTACTTTATTGTGCAAACGTCCTGCTGTGTCGATAATTACCACATCCGCATTTTGCTCAACTGCCTGTTTTACAGCATCATACGCCACTGCGGCGGGGTCAGTATTCATGCCGTGGTCAATTACTTGAATGCCAACTCGTTGTCCCCAAAGTTTCAATTGATCCACAGCGGCAGCTCTGAAAGTATCGCCCGCACCTAAAATTACTTTATTGCCAGCCTTGTGAAATTGCGAAGCTAATTTGCCGATAGTTGTCGTTTTACCCACGCCATTCACACCCACAACCATAATTACGTAAGGTTTTACATCAGGAATTTTAAAGGCATTTTCAATATCATTGGATTTATTTTGAGCCAATAATTCAGCAATTTCTTCTCTCAAAATTTCATCCAGCTCACTGGTATTGACAAATTTATCTCGAGCAACTCGTTCTTCAATTCTCTTAATAATTTTGAGAGTTGTGTCCACGCCAACGTCCGATGTAATCAGAATTTCCTCTAATTCATCTAAAACCTCTTCATCCACTTTCGACTTACCCACTACGGCTCGGCTCAGTTTAGAGAAAATTCCTTCTTTGGTTTTTTCTAAACCTTTATCAAGGGTTTCTTTTTCCTCGGTATTTAAAACCTCTTTTTTCTTAAAAAAATCAAATAAACCCATTTTGTTTTATATTATTATACCTACAAATTTACACCTACAAATCTTATACAGATACTTCAAAGTTAAAATACTTTCAGTTTTAAACAACAAAAGCCTTCGCACAGGGCAAAGGCTTTTGATAATTAAAATAATTCTTATTACTTTTTCCCCCACTTTTCCAAATAAAATGTTCCAGACAAGACAAAGAACTGAGGCATTTGATTGTAGAAATACTGAAACTGAGCATTTCCAAAAGAATAACTTTCAAAGACGTTTTTTACATCAAAAATATTTCGAGCCTTCAAAGTTAATTTCAGTGAATTTTTTTTGAAAACAAACTGACTCAATGACACATCACAAAGTGGATAATTGACATTTTGCCCTACCGAATTTTTATTCAAATTTAAGTCCAAATTCACATCCAAATATGTTCTGTAACTCAATTCTATTTCAGATTTTAGATTAATTTGAGTTCGCCATGTTCCTGTATTTGTCTTCAATTGCCCTGTATAAAGACTTTGAAAATCAATATCAACAGAAATAGTTTCAGTGGGTTTCAACTTCACGCTTGTGCTAATACTGCCAAATAAACTCTGATTTACCACCGTTTTATTTTCAAATATAGAAAGACTTTCATTCACGTTAAATGATGTTTGAACACTCCAACCTGCTTTTGTTCTGCTCATGCGAAGGAGTGATAACCTACCTGATAGTGCCTTTATGCCATTGCCTTGTGTATAGGTTTGCGTGAGAGTTTGGTTAGGATTTAGGATAGTTTTTGAGATGATTCCATCCTCATTTTCAGTATAATTCAAAGAAAAATTACTGACAATACTTTTCAAAACATAGCGTGTGGACAATCCTAATGTAGTTTTTGCATAATTCTGTAAGTTTAAATTTCCAATTTCAGTATATTGAATCATTGAACTGTCCGCTATTGGATAAACCTGTTCACTCGTTGGGAGTTGTTGAGGTTTATTGTAAAAAATCGTCAAATAATTATCTCGGCTAAAATTCCATCGCCATAAAGCCGTTGGAATAAATTTTGTTTTTGAGAAAGCCAAATCACCCGTTGGAACAAATTCATTACGGCTTCCTTGCCAATCCCATAAACTTACGCCAACAATTAATTTTGAATTTTCTGTCAAAAAATACGTATTCAACTGTAATTCCTTTTGAATATCTCTGACCTTGAAATTCGTAATACTTAATCCTTCAATTTTGTCAGTAAATTGTCTTTGAACATCATCAAATCGTAGAGCATTTTGATTGGTTGTGGTAATGGCATCTTGATAAATGGCTTTCGTCTCTACCAATAATTTTCCTTTCCGAACGGGATAACTTTGAGCAAATTGTAAATCCAAAAACTTGTCGGGTGTGTTTCTTTGAATTTGTTGATGATTCCGCAAATCAGATAATTGATTTTGATATTGTTGTGTAAAATCCTTTCCTGTGTAATGGTACGCTCCATAAAATGCTGTAACAACATCGGGCTTTGTATAACGATGAATCCATGCTAATTTTTGAATCCCCTGAATGGTATTCGTTTGTTCGTTCACATTCCTATTCGACTGATTATCAATGAAAATGCTATTATTTTCTTTTAAAATAAAACGATTTTGATTGTGATAGGATAAGTCATTATTTTGCAATTGAAACAATGAAAATACTTGAATCCTATCGTATTTATTTGGGCGGATTGTACCATTGATAGCTGCCCAAGTTTGTAGAATCTTTGTATCTTTTTGGGTTTGACTTTCAGTATTTTGTTCGGTAGTTTCGCCTAATTTCTGAAAGGTTTTGCTTTCTTCTTTAAGTTGTTGGCGAGTATAATCTGCCAAAATAAAACCCGACCAATTCATCTTTTTTACGGCTTTGGTAGTGTTCAAACCCGCATTGATGGAATTATTAATTCCTTTATCTCTTGAAAGATTAGGCGTAGGTACTCCACTTCGTTGATTATATAAATCTAAGTAAACCCCCAATTGATTAACCGTTGGAGAATAAACCCCTCCTAATTCATTATTCAACACCATGCCGTTAATTTGCTCAGTTGCTTTTCCATTCGCTACTTTTTCGGAAGTGTTATTACCATTCACAAAGAAATTTAAAAAATCTCTGGGGGCAATTTTATTGATTCTCATCTCGCCTGTGTAGGTTTGTTGCGTACCTCCGCCCAAATTTCCTTCTCCAAAAGCTCCTTTGTTTCGGTCGGGTTTTAGTCTTAAATTTAAAGTTACTGAATTGGGCGTTCTTCCAGCGGTTACTTCCAAGGATTTTATCATATCGCCTTTGATGGTCTCCAAAGTGGCTTTCGCATTGCCCCCGAACAGTTCATACCCATTCACAGTTACGCTCACTACGTCATTCCCCGCAATCTGAACATTGCCATCCGCCGTTATTCTGATGCCTGGAATTTTCTTCAAAAGATCGTTGGTATTGCCGTGCGGTTTCATTTTTACTGAATCCACATCAATCACAAGCGTATCACCTCGATAACGCATCCGATTGTCTGGACGCACCACTACTTCCCGTAAGAGTTGCGTACGGGGAAGCATTTCAAAATAAATGGTTTGATTATCTCTGAGCGTATCATCCCGAATTGGAATAATCGCTGTTGCATATTCCTCCGCTTCCAGAATAATTTGGTAATTTCGTTTTACTCGCAAGCGTATGCTTATACAAGTATCACGAACCGAAAATTTGATTTGCTGATTTTGAAAAGAGAGTTTAGCGGTGAGTTTTTTAGTAGAATATACTTCTTGAAAACTTGGACAAAGC
>JANXML010000388.1 GCA_025354645.1 Arcicella sp.
ATAGTCTCAAAAAGTTCAAATTTTATCCCAAATAGACGGGTGCAATATTTAGGATTATCCTGTAAAAGTTTATATTTATCACTCATAATCAGTTATTTACAATAAAAATAAGAAAATCTCATTTAGGAAAGAGGTCTATTGATTGTGTCTTCCAAAGAAGAAAAATATTTCATGTAAAAAAAAGAAAATAGAGATACCATAATAATTACGTTTTGGGTTTCCCACCGCCTGTAGGGATAACTACAACGGGTATAATTCGAGACAATTTTCCATCTCCTAATAATGCAAACTTCAAGGGGGTGAGTTCCGTTTGTAAGGCAACTTTCAACATAATATTCAATCCTTCTCATATTAATGTCAACAACCATTTTATGTTGATTTGCTGCATTATATTGCTAAAAACGAAGGATGTTTAGATGGGACCAATAGTTACGACAAAGTGATTTTCTCTTTTGGTTTTATTCAATTTACGGGTGGACTTGCACGTGTTTCAGATTGATGAAAAAATACTTGTCAAAAAAGTTGCTGATAATAACATCGAATTTTGGGAAAACAGAGGATTTTAAAATTATTTGCCAGTTGATTTTCTTTTGAGAAATAAAAAAACGGAGCCTATTTGACACCGTTTTTTTTAATTTTCCTTTATTCGTAAATCAAATTCAAAATCTTCTAAATCAATAATTTTAATTCTTTTAAAATCTGGATGACTAATGTTAAATAAGTAATTGGATTCCTTCTGAATGATTGATGAAGGCACTTTTAAAATAGCACTTTCTGCTCTTTCTAACCAATCCTCACCAATAGCTTGGCAAATTTCATACGTAGAGTCATCAGATTTATTCCAACCACTTTCTAAATTTTTTAATAGAATTTCTTCCATTAAAATATCATCTGGAATATCAATCACCATCACTTTAAATGCTTGTTGTAAGCCTTCTCCTGCACGATGAACTACATTTTCGAGACATGCTAATGCCCTCGTAGATGCTGTGTAAATCACATAAGAACCTTTTTTACTCCATCTCGCTTTGTTTCCAGAAGCGTTCAATTTGTTAGTCCATTTTGCCAAACTGATTCTATATACTTGCATAAAGATTTTGAAATTAAGCTAAATCACCGAACTCAATACGAATTAATTCTTCTAACACTAACTCAATACCGCCCGATGTTTCCATTAATTCAAAGGGAACTTGCCAGCCTAAACCGTAGGCGGGTTTTTGAATCCAACGGCGAAATGCTTCTAATTCTCCAAAAATCTCTGTGCCTTTTCTGAAAAGTGCAATAATTTTTAAAGCATGTTCGCTGCTGACAATATCCAAGTTTTTATCTTCTTGTGTATAGCGAGTAATCGTTTTAGCTGAAGTGTTAAATAATTGGGCAATTTGCTCCTTCTTGAATCCAGATAGCATAATGATATCGTAATATGCTTTTGAACTTAACCCTTTTCGGGCGTTAAATACAATAGAAATATTATCACGAATTTGTGAGTCATATTTAGCATAAATGGCTGCTTCTTCTTGAATTAACATGATTTTCGTTGTTTGTTTAAGTAAAACAGATTTCTAATCTGTTGTTAAAACGACTAAATAAACAGGTTAGAAACCTGTTGTACTCTTATGCAAATTAATGGAAATTTGTCCAATAAAACAAGACAAATTTCCATTAATTTGAATTTGAACATAAAAAAAGTCACCCCTGTCGGAATGACTTCTCTCTATACTCTGTAATCTATCCTCTAAATAATTATTTCTTATTCACCCGAATAGAAATTCTACGATTTGTTGCACGTCCTTCTTCTGTATCATTGGTTGAAACTGGATTTTCTTGTCCGTAACCTTCTGATTCTAAACGAGCATCGGTAATTCCTAATTTAATCAATTCAGCTTTAACGGTTGAAGCTCTTTCATTTGATAATTTTAGGTTATCATTTGCTTTTCCAACGTTATCAGTATATCCACCCAATTTTACATTTACGTTTGGATAGGCTTTCAAAATTTCTGAAATATTTGTCAATTGTTCCGTTGATTCTGGTTTCAGCGTTGATTTGCCTGTCTCGAAAGTCAAACGATCAAAATCAAACCAAGTCTTTTTATCAACAATTGCATTTTTATCTTCAATAAATTTCAACAAGTTATTTTCAATGCCATTTTCTGGAATATTTAACGTTACACCCGAAGAAAGTGCTTTGTCCATTTTCGCACCTAAGTTCTTAATTCCCTCAGAAATTGGTAAAGCCGAAGCTAATTGTGGAGTCATTGATTCCATTTCCATGCCTGCCATTGCTTTGGTGGTTGAAGAATCAACGGCAATATATGGTGCAATTACCAAGGAAACGATTGACATTAATTTAATCAAAATATTCATTGAAGGACCAGAAGTATCTTTAAATGGGTCACCTACTGTATCGCCAGTAACGGCAGCTTTGTGAGGCTCAGAGCCTTTTTTGTGTTTAACTCCGTCAATCATAACCCCTTTTTCAAACGATTTTTTTGCGTTATCCCATGCACCACCAGCATTTGATTGAAAAATTCCCATCAAAACACCTGAAACGGTTACACCCGCTAATAATCCTCCTAAAATTTCAGGAGAAGAAGTATCCGCAAAAACACCTTTAAAGCCGAAGCCAACTAAAACAGGTGTAATTAAAGCAATGGCACCAGGCAAAATCATTTGTCTGATGGATGCCTCAGTTGAAATAGCCACACATTTTTCGTATTCTGGTTCTGTTTCATATTCCATAATTCCAGGAATTTCACGGAACTGACGACGTACTTCATTCACCATTTCCATCGCTGCTTTTCCAACGGCTGAAATACAAAGAGCCGAGAAAATAAATGGAATCATTCCACCCACAAACAAACCTGCCAAAACGGGAGCTTTATAAATATCAATTGAATCAATTCCTGCAATACCAACAAAAGCCGCAAACAAAGCTAATGAAGTCAAAGCTGCCGAGGCAATAGCAAATCCTTTACCAGTTGCCGCTGTTGTGTTACCCACAGCATCCAAATTATCAGTACGCTCACGAACTTCCGCTGGCAATTGTGACATTTCAGCAATACCGCCCGCATTATCCGCAATGGGTCCGAAAGCATCAATTGCTAATTGCATTGCCGTTGTTGCCATCATACCCGCCGCTGCAATTGAAACCCCATAAATTCCAGCAAAATGGTAAGAGAAAATAATACCCGCTGCTAAAGTCAAAATTGGTAAAACCGTTGATTCCATACCCACAGCCAAACCACCAATAATGTTCGTAGCGTGTCCCGTACCTGATTTTTCAATAATTGACATTACTGGACGTTTACCCATTGCGGTATAATATTCAGTAATAATCGACATTAAAGTACCAACTACTAAACCCACAATAATAGCATAGAATACGTCCATTCTGTCAAATTTAGTATTACGTAAAGCAATTTCTCCTTCTGGTAAAATATAGATTACTAAGAAATAACAAGCAATTAAAGTAATTACGATTGAAGCCCAGTTTCCGATATTCAAAGCATTTTGAACAGAAGATTCTTCGCCCTTAATACGAACAAAGAAGGTTGAAACCAAAGAAGCTAATAAACCAGCCCCAGCAATTAACATGGGTAATAAAACGGGTGAAAATCCACCAAAATTATCTGTAACACTAATTTCTTGACCCAAAACCATTGTTGCTAAAATTGTTGCCACATAAGAACCGAATAAATCAGCCCCCATACCCGCAACGTCACCTACGTTATCACCCACGTTATCCGCAATTGTTGCAGGATTACGCACATCATCTTCTGGAATTCCAGCCTCAACTTTACCAACTAAGTCAGCTCCAACATCAGCTGCTTTTGTATAGATACCTCCGCCCACACGAGCAAAAAGGGCGATTGATTCAGCCCCTAATGAGAAACCAGCTAAAACTTCGATAGCAGTTTTCATTTCGTCAGAAGTCAATAATTTACCTTCGGCAAACATATAATAGAAGGTAATGAATAAACCACTTAATCCCAAAACTGCTAATCCAGCAACGCCCATTCCCATTACAGAACCGCCCGTAAATGAAACATTCAATGCTTTTGCTAAGGAAGTACGAGCCGCCTCGGCAGTACGTACATTTGCTTTTGTAGCAACCCTCATTCCGATATAACCAGCCGTTGCGGAGAATAAGGCTCCCAATAAAAATGCGGCTGAAATCCAAGGAGAAGAGTGAATTGGGTGTTCGGCAGTTCCTTTATCAGAACCTAACCAAAATAATAAAATCGCAGTAGGAATAGCGAAATAAGCCAAAACTTTCCATTCTGCTTTTAAAAATGCAATAGCTCCGTCGGCAATATAGCCTGAAAGTTTTTGCATTTCTGGGGTTCCTGCGGGCTGTCTGCCTACCCAGTTGAATTTAATAAAGGTGTATAGTAAGCCTATGACACCAAAAGCTGGTACTAAGTAAATAATGTTATTCATTTGTTTGTATTAAGGGTTTGTTGTGTTTAATTAATAGAAAAAGATATTGTATTACTAAAAATCAAACGGTTAAAATTGTTGAAAGTAAAGATTGATGAACATAAAAAAAGGGGTCAATTCCTTTAAAATCAACTCCAAACTTTTATGAGACTGCAAATATACGTTTTTAGGACGTTTAGTTAAAAATTATTCCTATTTATAATCGGATTTGTTCAATTATGTTGGTAAATTATAATAGATTCGCAAAATTTTTGAGAACGAATGAAGGAAATAAAGGCAATAATAGAAAAATATCACTCCATAGATTTTACAAAAAATAAAGCTGCATTGGCAACTGTGGTGCGAGTGGAGGGTTCGTCGTACAGAAGAACGGGGGCAAGAATGTTGATAACGGATTCTGGAGATTGGATTGGCGGAATAAGCGGAGGTTGCTTGGAAGGAGATGCTTTAAAAAAAGCCAAATTTGCTATGGCTCAAAATATGCCTGCCATAGTTACTTACGACACCACCGACGACGACCCATTCCAAATTGGTGTTGGATTAGGTTGCAACGGAATTATTGACGTTTTATTGGCTCCACTAAATTTTCAAGACATTAACAATCAAGTTCTTACCCTCCAACAATGCCTTGAAAGTCGTGAACCAAATGTGGTCATAACAATTATAAAAATAAAGGGCGATTTCAAAAATATTCAGTTAGGAGAAGTATTCATTTACAAAAATGGAAATGATTTTCCTTTAACTTTTATTTCGACAAATGTAATTTCTGACATCCAAATCTGCTTAAAAAAAGAAAAATCTGAATCAAAAACGTATCAATGTTTGGAAGGAGAAATTCAAATTTTTATTGAAGTAATTATTCCTGCTACTCATTTGATTGTTTACGGTGGAAATTATGATATTTATCCAATGGTGAAGTTGGCAAAAGAAGTTGGTTGGAAAGTTTCAGTGGTTTGTAATCCATTAAAAGTACATAAATCACTTTTTGAAATAGCAGATAATGTAGTGGATAAAGAGAAATCAGAGGAAATAGAAATCGATCCATTCACAGTTGCATTATTGATGGCTCACGACTATGAAACTGATTTCAAAAATATGCGTAACCTCTTGAAAACCAGCATAAAGTACATCGGAATGCTGGGACCAAAGAAAAGAACTGATAAAATGTTTTTGAAATTATTAGAAGAGAAAAATCCAGTTTCAGAAGCAGATTTAGACCGAATCGCAACACCCGTTGGCTTGGATATTGGTGCAACAAATCCTGAAGAAATTGCTATTTCAATTATCGCTGAAATTAAAACTTTTTTTACCAAAAGAACAGGGCAGCGATTAAAATATCGAGTAGGAGCGATTTATGGAGATTGAGCATTAATTTTTAAGGAAGGCATACGTAAAAAACGATGTCTCCCTCAAAAATTAACGTTTAACAAACTTCCTCCGATAGTATTTCTGATCAATTTTCACATGAACAAAATACATCCCAGAAGTATAATTTTGTGTGTTTATTTCCAAATCATTTTCCCCTGCTAATCCATAAGTATCTGAATAATAGACTCTTCTGCCCAAAACATCAAAAATTTCAATCAATATTGGTTTAAAATCCAAAAGATTGAAACCCAATGAAACTCTTTCGTTTGCAGGATTTGGATAGATATTAAATTCTTCGCAATCTCGACAAATATTAATAGGATTTAATTTTGATTGTTTTCCAGAATTACTGCAAGTTAAATTGACTTTTGCGTTTCCAATTAAATAACTGTTATTAGGAATTTTAATTTTCAAACTGTGTTCTCCGTCTGAAATTGTCGGTAATTTAAACGAAAAACCATGCTTTGCATTTCCAGAAAAACGTTGAGATTCTGGGTTTAAACTATCAGCAATTGCATTTTTGATTATTTTACCATCCAACTGAATTTCATACTTGACCGACTCTGAAATATTGGTTTTATTCACAATCCAACCATAACCTCCCAGACAATCAGCCTTTTGTAATTGCCCCTCATACTCTGAATTCACATTGGCATCCTCACAAACTGGAGGAATTTCTTTGAGGATATCCTCTTCCAAAATTACTTCCACGGGTTGACCTCCATTTTTGGCTGAAATTTCTTGCCAAAGTGGTAATATTTTACATCTTCCAGAACCAAAAATACAACCTCCCTCTAACAAAAATTCTGATAATTTGAAGGTAATTTTCCCTTTTGGAATAACTGAAATTGGCGTTTTATTATCCAACCATTTCTTTTTAATTATTTCCACAAATTTTGGAGCGTTGTCCAAAATCTGCATTAAATTACTTCCTTTTACATTCGGAAAATAAGCCACCATTTTTGCTCCACCTGCAAATGATTCATCAATTTGTTTAAAACCTTCATGAGCATAAACCGCTGATTCATTTTGATTTGGCAATAAATCTTTGATTTCAGCTTCGTTCATAACCCATTTATTAGGCATATTGCTGCGAACTAAATCCATTGAAAAACGGTGGTTATACGTCAAAAAATCATTTACTTTTATGCCATCCGTTCCTTCTCCTAAATCCTGAAAAGCCATTGTTCCACGCCTAACCGCTAAGTCATCAAATACAGAACCATAATCATTCACAAATTTGAAAGGACGAGTAACTTTCACTGACTTCACGGTCTGAATAAACTCGGCACTAAACCGTTTTAGCATAAAATGACGAAAGTTATACCAATCTCTACCATCCTGATTTTCAAAGGAATACTGCCAATATTGACTATATTTTGGGTTAATTTCATTGAACGTTTTTAATGCTTTATAATCTCCTCCCCAAGATTTTTTCAACAAATTCAGATCATTACAATATCGTTTTCTCAACCAAACTCTGTACGCTTCTTTCATCGGAGGCGAATAATCAAACATGCCATCAGTGGTTGAATTTCCAAAAGGATAACCTAATTCTTGTTCTCCTGTTGTGGCTAAACTAACGTACAAAATATCTCCATTTTCTTGGTATTTTTTATACCGTTCCATCACTTCCATCGTGAATGTTTTCATGCGAATAAAGGTTGATGTACTGGCAAATGAAGTCATTCTACGTTTTCCAGGTCCCGATTGTGCATAATCGTATTTTCCTTCGCCATCAACCATTAAATCTGCATCGTTGAAATTGGAACACCACTGACTTTTATCGTCCCCGCACCAACCATCAACCCAAACTCTTAATCCAATTTTCATTCCTAATTCAGATGCTTTTTTGATCTGATTATCTACTTGAATCCAAGGGTTTGCAGTTCCCGCTCGATAAACTTTAACGTAGTCCCAAAGCACCGCAATATTAACGGCATTAAAACCTAATTGATGAGCTTTTTCAATTTCTTTTACGCCCAAATCGTCTGGTTTTTCATCAATATTCACTAATACCAAAGCTAAGTATCGTTGATTATCTTGGGCTGTAATTGTTTGATAATTAAAGAGATATAAAAATACAAATAAACAAAAGGGCGAATTCAACAAGCCCCTATCTTTTAACTTACCGATAAATATATTTTTTTTATTCATAATTATTTTCTCACTATTATTTGTAGAATTTTATTTAGTTTTGGATAATAAATCACGTTTCAACATTTTTTTTCTATTATCATTAAAAGTCCATTTGCAACCTATATATTTTGGTCAAAACCCAAAATTTACCCTAATATCCCTTTTCCAAATCCACAATATTCAGCAACTCCTCCCCTTTCTCAAACCGCTCTAAATTTTCCAAAAAAAACTTCACTTTCCCTGAACTTTCTTCAACCCAACCACCCGATGAATGTTGTGTTAGAAGTACATTTTCCATTTTCCACAAAGGGCTTTCAGTCGGAATAGGCTCTATCGCTGTAACGTCCAAAACGGCTCCCATAATATGTTTTGCTTGTAAAATCTCAATCAAAGCTTTTTCGTCAACGTTCGTTCCTCTACCGACGTTTACAAAAAGTGCCGTTGAATTTAACATCTCTAAATATGCTTTACTGATTAATCCTTTTGTCTCAATTGTTTCGGGCAAAGTGCTTATTAAAATATCCGTAAGTGGCAGATAATCAGCAATTTTTGTTACAGTTTTAGAATCTAAAAGCGTAGTTTCACATTCAAATCCTGAAAGCAATTGTTTGATTTTTTGAGCAATAGCTCCACTTCCCAAAACCAATACTTTTTTCTTAGAAAGTAAATAAAGATTTTCCCGAATCGGATTACCAACCCATTGCTTTAAAGTTTGCAAACGAGCGAGTTCATCAATTTTTCGATAAACGCCCAAGATTCCCGCCACAGTAGTTTCTGCCACCGACAAACCAAAATAACCTTTCAAATTGGTGAATTGAAATTTGAAATCCTTTAATTGCAAATATTGGTCAAATCCTGTGGTATTTAATTGAAGCCACTGCAATTTTTTGGTTTCGGTAAGCCAATCCAGAGGGGGATTTCCATAACAAATTTCGGAGGCTAAAAAATGGATTTTATTGTCTTCGGAATTTTCTCCTTCACCAAAAAACACTTCATATTTTGGACTTAAAGCATCCTTAAAAGCCTGAATTTCAGGGTCTTGGAATTTTGTTTGAATGTATATTTTCATGTTTATTAATTAAAGTTTACGGTACGATTTGTCATCCCGACGAAGGTGGGAACTGATTTATTAAAGCCTCATTTATACTGAATAATCAACAGTTCCCTCCTCCGTCGGGATGACAATATTAATTAATTTGTCAGTTAAAAACCCCTTCCATCTGCAAGTATGACAACAAAAAATTAGTTTTCTGTCAATCTGTCATTAAAAAACCTACTGGCATTAAGATTGTTGAAATTAAGGAAAAAACCGAAATAGTAACAAAGGTAGAATTAACTGATTGATATAAAATCTAAATTTTCTACGTAACCTATGTCTCTATGTGGTTGCAAAAATATTCAAATAAATAAATAAAATAATAAAATGGGAAAAATTATCGGTATTGACTTAGGAACAACCAACTCTTGCGTAGCTGTAATGGAAGGTAATGAGCCAGTCGTAATCGCTAACTCAGAAGGTCGTCGTACAACGCCTTCAATCGTGGCATTCTTAGACAATGGCAACGGTGAACGTAAAGTGGGTGATGCCGCCAAACGTCAGGCAATCACTAATCCAAAAAATACGGTTTCTTCTATAAAACGCTTCATGGGTAAGCGTTACACAGAAGTTGGAAGTGAATTAAAAACGATTGCTTACACTGTTGAGCAAGGTTCAAATGATACGCCACGTGTTCGCATTGGCGACCGTTTATATACTCCACAAGAAATCTCGGCTCAAATTCTTACGAAAATGAAGCAAACCGCTGAGGATTATTTGGGACAAACAGTAACAGAGGCGGTTATTACAGTACCCGCATATTTCAACGATGCCGAACGTCAGGCTACGAAAGAAGCTGGACAAATTGCAGGTTTGGAAGTAAAACGTATCATCAACGAACCAACGGCAGCAGCTCTGGCTTACGGACTTGACAAAGGTGGTAAGGATATGAAAATCGCCGTTTTTGACTTAGGTGGTGGAACTTTCGACGTTTCAGTATTGGAATTAGGCGATGGCGTTTTTGAAGTAAAATCAACCGATGGCGATACGCACTTGGGTGGTGACGACTTCGACCAAGTAATTATTGAGTGGTTGGCTGGTGAATTCAAAAATGACGAAGGCATTGATTTACGCAAAGATGCAATGGCTCTTCAACGTTTGAAGGAAGCCGCTGAAAAAGCGAAAGTTGAATTATCTTCAAGTGCTTCAACGGAAATCAATTTGCCGTATATTTTCCCCGTTGACGGTATGCCTAAGCACTTGGTTCGTACGTTGAGTCGTGCAAAATTTGAACAATTAGCGGATTCTTTAATCCAAAGAATGTTGGAGCCTTGCAAGCGTGCGATGAAAAACTCTGGATTTAGCTTTGCCGATATCGACGAAGTTATTTTGGTGGGTGGTTCAACTCGTATTCCAAAGGTTGTGGAAGAAGTAGAAAAATTCTTTGGTAAAAAACCTTCAAAAGGTGTTAATCCTGATGAGGCGGTGGCAATTGGTGCGGCTGTTCAAGGTGGCGTTTTGACGGGTGAAGTGAAAGACGTTCTTTTATTAGACGTGATTCCTTTGTCATTGGGAATTGAAACAATGGGTGGTGTTTTCACGAAATTGATTGAATCAAATACGACGATTCCTACCAAAAAATCGGAAACATTCTCGACGGCATCCGACAATCAGCCTTCGGTTGAATTGGTGGTTTTGCAAGGAGAACGTCCAATGGCAGCACAAAATCGTTCTTTGGGACGTTTCCACTTAGACGGTATTCCACCTGCACCCCGTGGTGTTCCACAGGTTGAGGTTACTTTTGATATTGATGCCAACGGTATTTTACACGTATCTGCGAAGGACAAAGGAACTGGAAAAGAAAGCAATATCCGTATTGAAGCATCAAGTGGTTTAACGGATGCAGAAATCGAAAGAATGCGTCAGGAAGCGAAAGCGAATGAGGCAGAAGATAAAGCGGAGCGTGAGAAAATTGAAAAAATCAACCAAGCCGATTCAATGATTTTCCAAACGGAAAAACAATTGAAAGAATACGGTGAGAAACTTTCGGAAGGAAATAAATCTGCCATCGAAAATGCCTTGACAGGCTTACGTTCTGCCCACGCCTCACGTGATGCAGGAGCGATTGACACTGCATTGGAAGCCTTGAACACCGCTTGGGCGGCAGCATCAACCGAGATGTACGCACAAACAGGTGGAGATGCCAACCCAATGGGCGGCGATTCTGGTGGACAAACCGCAGATGCTGGTTCAAGTTCACAAGCGGAAGATGTGCCTTTTGAAGAGGTGAAGTAATAACATTGAAATCCCCTTAGATTTAGTTCTGAGGGGATTTTTTAGGTTTTCATAATAAAATTAAACTAATATAATTAGATGAATACAAATTTAAATGTCAATATTGACTTACCATCAATTACTTATGATTTGGCTATTCTTAAAAGTAAAATAAATAGTTTAAGTTATGCAGTCGGTTTACTTTTAGATGAAAGGCAAAATGAAAAATTTGCAATAGTTGAGAAAATTTGTTTGAAAGAGGAAATGATAAACCTTTTTGAAAATGTCTCTGATTTTAATGAAAATTCTCTTTTACCAGAGCATACAAAAATAAAAAATGAATTAGTTGAATTAGAAGAAGAACTTTTAAAATTAAAATAGCTTTATACCCGTGGTCAGTGTCTCAACTGAGCAACTTACGACAGCAAAATTAGCCTACTAAGTATATGATTATCAGTTAAATATACTTTGAAATCATAATTAAAATTGGCTTTCGCCGATTGGTCAGAAGAGACATTTACCACGGGTATAAAACTTGTAAATATAAATAGAATAAAAATAA
>JANXML010000031.1 GCA_025354645.1 Arcicella sp.
CACTTCGAGTATAGGACAAATTTTTCTCATCTTCTCGAAGTGCCACTTCGAGCTACAGTATTATGACATCAAATAATCAATTCACATCGTCACTTTCTGAGGGTATTTCTAACAATACTTTCATCAAAATTTCTTTAGGGAATTACAAAGGTTCGGAAGTAGGACTTAAAAATGTTTATGTCAAAAGAATTTTAATAAAACGAGTTGAAAATTTGAGCTTTACTTATCGTTACAAAACCCGTGATATTGTTAAAAATTATACGTTTGAAGAAGGTTTAAAATTGATTCAACAAGCCATTGAAAATGGTTTTAAAATTGCAACACTTTTCACTGCTGAATTTGATTTAATTTTAGAACATCTTAATAATCAAAAAGTTACAATAAGAAAAGTAAATCCATCTCATAAAAATACTGATATTTCCTTCGATCATGACCATGCAAAAAAACGCTTAATTGAAAGTCAGGGAAAGAGTTATTTACACGAACTAAAAATTACGGATTCTGAAGGTAATGTGTACAAAAATGCACAGGATAAATACAAACAAATTAATCATTACGTTAATATCTTGAGTTCTTTAATCAAAGAAATTCCGAAAGATAACCTCAAAAAAGTGGTTGATATGGGTTCTGGAAAAGGATATTTGACCTTCGCTTTATACGATTATTTGACAAATGTTTTAAAATTAGATTCCTCCGTAACGGGCGTAGAATTTCGTCCCGACATGGTGGAATTGTGTAATAATATTGCCAAAAAAACTGGCTTCAAAAACCTTAATTTTATTGAAGGAACAATTGAAAATTTCGATAGTAAAGATACCAATATCTTAATCGCTCTCCACGCCTGCGACACCGCAACGGACGAAGCCATTTATAAAGGAATTATCGCCAAAGCTGATTTGATTGTGGTTGCACCTTGTTGCCATAAGCAAATCAGAAGGGAAATGGAGAGAAATAAAGCCTCTAATGAATTAGATTTTTTAACTAAATACGGAATCTTTTTGGAACGTCAAGCCGAGATGGTAACGGACGGAATAAGAGCCATGATTTTAGCGTATTTTGGCTATAAAACCAACGTTTTTCAATTCATTTCAGATGCTCATACGCCCAAAAATGTGCTTGTAGTAGGGATTAAAGGTAAAATTAATTCAAAAAAACAAGTGGAGATTTTGGAAAGGTTAAAGGTAACGAAAGCGTATTTTGGGATTGGATTTCATCATTTGGAGCGGTTGGTTGGGTTGTAGATAAAGGTGAATATACAACATCATGAAATATACTTTTTTAATCATCCTTCTCTACGTATCTAAACAATTCAATTTTTTAATTTGCAAAAAAATAAAAATTAAACCCTCATGCAAACCTTAAAAAACCAAAACCTCACCATAAAAATAAATCCCAAAGGAGCGGAACTCATTAGTCTTTTCAACAACGAAAATCAAACGGAATATCTATGGAATGCTGACCCAAAATTTTGGGGTAAATCATCCCCCGTTTTGTTCCCGATTGTGGGTTCTTTGAAAGAAAATTTGTATCGTTTTGAAGAACAAAAATACACATTATCACGTCATGGATTTGCTCGAGATAGCGTATTTATGGTGGAAAAATCGGAAGAAAATAAGGTAACTTTTTTATTAACTTATGATGAAAATACATTAAAAGTTTATCCTTTCAAATTTGAGTTTAGGATGATTTATTCTTTGGAAAAAAATACTTTGAAAGTTACTTATTCTGTAAAAAATGTAGGAGTAAATAAAATGTATTTTTCAGTTGGTGGACACCCTGCTTTTGCCGTTCCATTAACAAAAAATACCGTTTACGATGACTATTATTTAGCATTTAATAAATCCGAAAATTTCATGCGTTGGGGGCTTACATCAGATGGATTAATTGAAACACAACCGCATGATTTTCTGATAGGTACGAATAAATTAAAATTAACAAAAGCGTTATTTCATGACGATGCCATTGTTTTTAAAAACCTTGAATCAACATCCGTAATCTTAAAATCTGATAGAACAAATCATCAATTAAAATTCGACTTTGAGGGCTTTCCATACTTAGGAATTTGGGCGGCGAAGAATGCTAACTTTGTCTGTATCGAGCCGTGGTGTGGCATTGCCGACTCCGCCAATCACACCCAAGAATTAACGGAGAAAGAGGGAATTATTGGTTTGGATTTAGGGGAAATTTTTAAGAGAACTTGGCAAGTGGAAATCTGCTAAAATAAGGTTTTTAAATTAAAATCTACCTTAATCGGCTTACTGTTGTATTTTTGTGGATGTATTTTTGAAACAAACAAAACCATTACTCCATGAGCCAAAATCCTATCCGAAAACAAGATGCCTTAGATTATCATGCCAAAGGTCGCCCAGGCAAAATTGCTGTTATCTCCACCAAAGAAACTGAAACTCAACGTGACCTGTCCTTAGCTTATTCTCCTGGCGTTGCCGAGCCTTGTTTAGAAATTGCCGCTAATCGTGAAAATGTCTATAAATACACGGCAAAGGGCAATTTAGTGGCAGTAATTTCTAACGGTACGGCGGTTTTAGGCTTAGGAAATATTGGTGCGGAAGCCTCAAAACCCGTCATGGAAGGTAAAGCAGTTTTGTTTAAAATCTTTGCGGATATTGATGTTTTTGACATTGAATTAAATACCGAAGACCCCGAAGAACTCATCAGAACGGTCAAAATTCTTGAACCGACTTTTGGAGGTGTGAATTTAGAAGATATTAAGTCACCCGAATGTTTTGAGATTGAGGAAAGATTGAGAAAAGAACTCAACATTCCCATCATGCACGACGACCAACACGGTACTGCCATCATCTCGGGAGCTGCTTTATTGAATGCGTTGGAAATTGTCGGAAAAAAAATTGAAGATTGTCGTTTCACGGTTTCTGGAGCAGGGGCAGCGGCACTTTCTTGTATGAAATTATATTTAGGTCTGGGAGCGAAAGTAGAAAATATTTTGATGTTTGACAAAGACGGCTTAATCTCAAAATCACGTACTGATTTGAATAAATACGTTGTTCCTTTCGCAACGGAACGCACTGATATTCATACACTTACAGAAGCGATGGTAGGTGCAGATGTCTTTTTGGGATTATCGGTCGGCAACATTGTTAATCAGGAAATGATTAAGTCGATGGCAAAAGATGCCGTTGTTTTCGCCATGGCAAATCCAACGCCTGAGATTTCTTACGAAGAAGCCGTTGCCGCCCGTGAGGATATAATCATGGCAACGGGTCGTTCAGATTTTCCTAATCAGGTCAATAATGTTTTGGGTTTCCCGTATATATTTAGGGGTGCCTTGGACGTTCGGGCTACTGAAATTGACGAAAATATGAAAATGGCGGCGGCAAAAGCATTGGCTGACTTAGCGAAAAAACCTGTACCAGATATTGTAAACTTAGCTTACAACGAAAAAAACCTCACTTTCGGACGAACGTATATTATCCCCAAACCCGTTGACCCACGACTTATTACAACCGTAGCACCTGCCGTTGCCCGTGCGGCAATGGAATCTGGACTGGCTCAAAATCCCATTCAAGATTGGGATGCTTATGAGTTGGAATTGAGCAAAAGATTAGGGTTGGATAATCAATTGATGAAATATATTGTCAATCGTGCGAAGCGTTCACCAAAGCGAGTGGTCTTTGCCGATGCCGAGAATTTGAAAGTTTTGAAATCTGTTCAACAGTCGAAAGATGAAGGAATTTGTACACCCATTTTATTAGGAGATATTAAAAAAATTAAAGGAATTATTGTTGCTCACAATTTAGATTTATACGATGTCGAAATTATCGATACTCGCTCGCCAGAATCAGTTGAGCGTTTGAAAAAGTACGGGGATTTATTTTTTGAGAAACGTAAACGCAAAGGATACAATCAATATGAAGCTCACAAACAAATGCAAGTTCGGAGTTATTTTGGCTCAATGATGGTTGAAATGGGTGATGCCGATTGCGTGATTTCGGGTTTGACTCGTAATTATCCAGATGCTATTCGTCCTGCATTGCAGATTATTGGAAGAGAAGAGGGTGTGAAAAAAGTATCGGGTATGTATATTTTGTTAACCAAGAAAGGTCCCGTATTTTTCTCTGATACAACGGTGAATTTTAACCCAACAGTAGAAGATATTGTGGAAATAACGGAACTTACTGCAAAAGCGGTTGAGCAATTTAATTTGAAACCCAGAATTGCTTTATTGACGTATTCAAACTTCGGAACTGCCAATGGTGAAGATGCTCTAAAAATGCGTGAAGCAACGGCAATTTTACAGAAAAAACATCCTGAAATGATTGTGGAGGGTGAAATGCAAGCACATTTAGCTTTTGATAATGAATTGATTAAAGAGAATTATCCCTTTTCAAAATTGGCAGAAGAAGGAGCCAATACGTTGATTTTTCCAAATCTTTCTGCGGCAAATATTGCTTATAACTTACTAAAAGAAACGTCTGATATTGAATATATTGGACCTATTTTGTTAGGTCTGAAAAAACCAGTTTATGTTCTTCAATTAGGTTCGTCTGTGCGTGAAATTGTAAATATGGTGGCAATTGCAGTTGTTGAGGCACAAGGGAAGTGACTTTTTGATGATTGTTATTCGTTTTTCGATGTTTGTTGTCCGAACATCGAAAAACGAATATTTAACCGAGCGACGGTCGCATCGAGAACTATTCCAGCAAATCTCCTAAAACTGCTAAATAAACACCGTACCAATTTGAACCAAGATTGCGATATAGATGATAATTTCCTGAATATAAGTTTTTGAAAATTGGAACAATGCGACGTAAGCGATTTTTTGCCAAATTACTTCTTAATTGATAATGTTGCGAAATTCTTTGAAGCGGTTTAGTCTTATCTTTCAATTCGGGATAGTTGATGTTTATATGATTGAGAAGATTAAAATAAAGATTTCCTTTTTCAATAAATGGACTTAATTTCAAATCTCTTGGTCTCGAAAATCGAGCGTGAACATGGATTTTCTCCCTCTCTTTTTCAATCACACCTATTTGTTGTTGCTCGTGTTGTCGGTATAAAACCAATGGTTCATTCACAAATCCGATTTCATTATTGACGGAAGCTAATATACCAATCCAGCCATCATGGATGAAATTTGGATGAATGTGTGTAGGAAATGGACGTGATTTTGTGGCAAAAGTATTTCGCATTGCTACCGTACAACCCGTAACTCTATTGCCCGTAAGAAGTAAATCTAAGGCTTTTCCTTGTTTCCAGTCCTCAATTTCTTTTTCCCAGAAACGTACTTTTTCCCACATCGTGATTTGTAAATCTTGCAATTCGTCATCTACAATTAAGGCATTAGAAAAAACTACTCCTTTTGTTGGATTTTCTACCAAATATTTTACTAAGGTTTCCATTTTATGATGCAACCAATAATCATCCTGGTCGCACAGAAAAATTATTTCGCTCGTGCAAAGGCTGACAGCATATTCAAAGTTTTTTATTGTTCCGAGAGCAGGCGTATTTTGAAATAATTTGATGGGTAATAATTCAGAAAATTTTTGAATTATTTCAAGTGTTCCATCCGAAGAATCATCGTCACAAATAATTATTTCATTTGGCTGAAGCGTTTGATATTGAATACTTTTAAGTTGTTCGCTTAAAAATTCTTCGCCATTGTGTGTACAAAGTGCAATTGAAACCGTTGGCATTTGTTTCATCTAAGTTTAATATTTGAAAGTGGTTGTTATAAATTATTTCCAACAGGCAACCCTATTTTTATTTATAAGTGATTTATAGTCAATAGCTTACAACATTAACTGTTATTTTCAAGGCAAAGAGTCCATCAAATTTTCCCATTCTATATACATTTTTGGGGCATCAAAATCTAAGGCTCTTTGTTTCATAATTTCTGTACTGACTTCAATTCGCCCTTCCATCAAATCAATCATAGCGTCCACCAAATCCTCAACATTCCAACTTTCAACCACTTTCCCCATTCCCGCTCGCATAATATCTTTGACACCTCCCGAATTAAAAGTCACAATTGGTTTTCCTAAATAAGCTGCCTCCACATTTACCATCCCAAAGGTCTCTTCATGTGAAGGTAATAAAAAAGCATTTGCCAAATCAAAATAATCGTAGTAATCTTTATTTAATGATCCTGTGAGGACAATATTGTCGTACTGATAATATTCTAATTCTTTCCTAAAAAAATATTCCGAGGCATTTTCTGTTCCTCCTCCCATCCAAATGAAAAAACAATTCTTATTTTGTTCTTTCATTAATCGAATAATTTTAGGAATATAATCTATGCCTTTTCGATAAATCAAACTGCCAGACATTGCCCAAACATAAGCATTTGAAGGAATATTGAGTTTATTTCTAAGAAAAGATTTATTTTTTTCGGAAGGGAGAATACTATTCAAATCAATGGACGGGTAAAGTAATTGAATATTATTTGCCCCCATGACCTTCAAGGATTGTCTTCCTGTTTCGGATAAACAAATGGTCATTTCAGCTTTTAACATTTCTTCAATATCCTTTGCCAAAACAGATTCATAAAGCAAATATGGCATTTCTGAGATGTGGGAGATGATTTTGACTCCTAATCGTTGAGCAAGTTTTGCAAAATGCCCTGAATGATTCGTATTCAAATACCAATAATCAAACTTAAATTTACGATGAATGTCTATGATATTTTGTTCATAAATCGAATATCCAAGTTTTGTTAATAATTTATATACCGTGATTTTAAGTTTAGAATTATTAAAAGGAGAAGTATAATAGGGAATATGAACAGGTAAGGATTCTTTTAAAACACCAATTTTATCGCAATAAACTGCCACTTTAAACTTATTGGTGTTAAGATTTTGAAGGATGTTCCAAAGTAACATTTCGGAACCTGTCCTACCACCGTGAGGCGTAAAAAAGAGAATTTTTTTCATAAGTTTTGTGGTTAAAATTTTTAATTTAAAGGTGACATTGCTTTAAGCAATACTGTCTTTTAAAAACACATTATTTTAACAAATCTTTAATTGCCAATTCAGCTTTTTCAAAATTAAACCTGCTCATTACTTCTTGCATCATGTTGGTAATCTGCGGGTTACACAAGTTTCCAATGCTTCCTTCGTGCGTGTGATTCAGATTTCGGTTGGGAGAATATGTACCCCCGTTGATTTCATTTCCGATAATTTTATACGCTTCACGGAAAGGTACACCTTGCAAAACTAACTCGTTTACTCGTTCTACTGAAAACAACATATCATACTTTTCATCCGATAAAATATTCTCTTTTACTTCAATATTTGAGAGCATGAAATAGGTCATGTCCAAACAGTTCAGAATTTCATCAAAAGCGGGCATCAGAATCTCCTTCAAAATCTGCATTTCACGGTGATAACCCGACGGAAGATTTCCCATAACTAACTGAATTTCGTTGGGTAAGCCTTTCAAACGGTTGGTTTTCCCTCTCAATAATTCTGCCACATCAGGATTTTTTTTATGGGGCATTATTGAACTTCCCGTTGTCATTTCATCGGGTAATTTGATGAAGCCAAAGTTCTGAGAATTATACAAACAAATGTCCATCGCCAAGCGTGAAAGCGTTGAGGCAATTTGAGAAATAGCAGTTGTAGCGAATAATTCTGTCTTGCCCCGAGACATTTGAGCATACACAACGTTGTAGTGAAGTTCTTGAAAACCAAGTAGTTGCGTAGTCATTGTTCGGTTCAAGGGAAACGATGAACCATATCCCGCACCAGAACCTAACGGATTTTTATTGGCGATTTTATAAGCCGTTTGGAGCATCTCCATATCGTCCACTAATCCTTCGGCATACGCTCCAAACCATAATCCAAAACTCGAAGGCATGGCGATTTGCAGGTGCGTATAACCTGGCAATAAAACATCTTTGAATTTATCACTCAAAGAAATCAATAATTCAAACAAGCGATTTGTAACCTCCGCCACTTCCTGCAAACGTGAGCGAGTGAAGAGTTTTAGATCTACCAAAACTTGGTCATTTCGTGAACGCCCAGAGTGGATTTTCTTACCCGCTTCGCCCAAAGCACGAGTCAAAAGGAGTTCTACTTGCGAGTGTACATCCTCAATTCCTGCCTCAATTTCAAACTCTCCTGATTGGATTCTTTGATAAATATGTTGAAGTTCTGCCTGAATATCAGACATTTCCGAAGATTCTAACAGCCCGATGCTCTCCAACATTTGCGTATGAGCCAAAGAGCCTTGCACATCAAATTGGGCGAGGAGAAGGTCAAATTCGGGGTCTCTCCCAACGGTGAATTTTTCAATTTTTTCGTTTACCGAAACGTTATCTTTTTGCCAGAGTTTGCTCACTTTTGATATTAAAATGTTTTGTTTTAATATCAAAATGTTTTGTTCCGATATTAAAATGTTTTGTTTTGATATTAAAATATATTATTTTTGTATCAGCTAAAGAGTTTATTGCTTCTATATCTCATCCCATGATGGGTGCTACCAGTATTGGTACGAGGGCAATGATATTTTTTAGCTTTTTTTATTGCTCTCCATACAACTATAAAATTGTCCCATATTTTTCTTTGAGTGCTTCAAAATATCTATCTTCTCCTTTCAACAATTTTCTCTGCAAAGCCCACATCAAATAATCAATAACACTCAATTCAGGAACATCTTCGTTTGACACAATTTTTAAAGAGCAATTTATTTTCTGATTTTTTCCTATATTGATAACATCAGAATTTAAGGCTTTTGTTACCGCTTCATTAAACATATTCATCGAATTATTGCCTCTTTGTGATAGATAAAGTTTATAATACGTATCACTATCAGTCATTTTATTTTTCAGTAAATGGTGTAAAACATCAAAGTAAAATTCTGATGGATTATTATTATGTTTACGGTTAAAAATAGCCAAATCTTTTCTTGCAATAACGATATGAGCCTTATAATCAGGCAGTTGTCTTATTAATTCAAAAAACTTTATTCTGACTTCTGGATGGTCTGCTCGTGCGTGAACGTACCATTCTTTTTTTGTATTTACTGATGGGATTGTATTATAAAGTACAACAGATTTAATATCATCCATAAATGCTACTATTGCTTTACGAAGAGCTTTTCTATTAGAAGTCTCAATCATTCCAATAATCAAATATGGTTGAAATCCTTCCGTACCAACTAATAATTTTTTCCCAGAACCATAAAACGAAGGGTCTCCACTTTCGTCTATAAAAATATATTTGATTGGTGTTTCCTTCATACTATTTTAGTAGTTATGCACAAAGATACCCACATCATTATAGATATACTAAAAATGTAGAAGTTTGAATTATGGAAAACTTATAAAACAATAATCCCTCCCCTCAAACAAAAAACCTAACCAAGTGGTTATAAGTAAGTTTAACGAATTATTACCCCAACCCTTATGAAATCTCTCAAAACGCTCTTTATTCTCTTATTGCTCTCTTCCGCTACTTATTCCCAAGAAAAAAAACGCCTCTATTTAGCCAATGACACCCACACCGACTGGATGTATAATGGCGACTATGAACAATGGAAAACGTATATTTTTGACATGACCGATTTCTATTTGAAATTAGGCGAAGCAACTATCAAAGAACCACTCGAAAAGCAAAGTAAATGGAATTATGACTCTGCGATATGGCTTTGGATGCTCGAAAAATATAAAGATAAACCCTATTTTGACAGGGTAATCAACCAACTCAAACGCCAACAAGCGAGCGTTCCTTACAATTTTATTTTGCCTGCGTATGGGGCAACTCCCGCCGAAGCCGTCATCAGAGGAATGTACTATGGTGGTTATCTTGAACGCAAATATGGCTTGGAGGTGGACTTGGCAGTGGCTCAGGAAAATGCCACTATTCCGCTTGGATTGGCTTCACTTTGGGCGGGTTCGGGAACGAAATATTCTTGGAAAGGAGTCTGTAATTGTGCCACAAAAGCTAAAAATAATACTTGTCGCAATCACGAAATTTACTATTATAAAGGCTTGGACGACCAAAAAGTTTTGATGAAATGGTATTCAAATTCGGGCTGGAATGCAGAATTAGGAGGTTATGCCGAGATTTTAGAACCCACCCTTGCCGTGATTCAGATGGATACCATGTGCGGCACAAAACGCTATCCATATCGCATTGCAGGGGCTTTTGGCAAGGGTTGGGACAATATTGTGAACTATTCCTACGATTTACAGTGGGGTGTCAATCATCGTACTCGTCCAGGGACACAGGTGATTTTATCGAATGAATTGGATTTCTTTAAAGATTTTGAAAAAAACTATGGCGATAAACTTCTCTCCGAAACGGTATCGTTTGGCAACGAATGGGATGTTTTATGTACGTCACTCTCAGAACCTGCCGCTAAAATCAAGCGTTCCTTAGAAAAGTTGCGGGTGGCGGAGGCTTTGGCTTCGGTGGTGGTGAGTCAAGAACCCTCGGCTTTTGACGATTTGGAAGAGATGAAACAACGATTCATTTTTGCCCTATCAACCTACTGGATTCACAGTTGGACTGCCGATGGTCCTATTACCAAAAAACAATTAGCCACGTGGGCAAAAGGCGAGCAAAAAGCGATTGCGGATTATGTGGATACACTTTATGAAAGAGCCAAACAGAAATTGGCAAATAAAATCATTTCTGCCGAAGGTAAACAGCAATTTTATGTATTAAATGCAATGAATTGGCAACGAAATGACTTTGCAGATATTGAATATTCAGGTAATGAAAATGTAGAAATTATTGATTTATTAAATTTGCAAAATATTGATTATCAGGTAATTAAAAACGATGGCGGACAATTTTTAAGAATTTTTGCCAAAGATATTCCATCAGTTGGATACAAAGTTTTTGAGATTCGGAATGTAAAATCAAAAGCTCGTGTTGCCAAAGTGAAATTTCAGAATGGAGTCTTTGAAAATGAATTTTATCGTTTGAAAATCACCAAAGCGGGCGTAATTATCAGCCTTTTCGACAAAAAGCAAAAGAAAGAATTTGTCAAAAATATTGAGGGCAAATTTATCAATGATTTGGGTAGTGGGATGATAGAAACGGGCAATGAAATTATTATTGAGAACAAGGGTAATGTTTCGACCACAATTTTGTGTAAATCTGATGCTCAGATGAAGCACGAAACCCGCATTACGTTATATGATAATATGCAGCGAGTAGATATTCAAAACAAGATTTTACAGAATTTTGGCGACCCAAAATTTGTATCATTTTCGTTTGATATTGATAACTCGGAAGTATGGCATGAGGAAATAGGTGCGGTCATAAAAGCCAAGTTGGTTACCGAAGGAGGGCATTATTCGGATTATATGTCGAGGTACGATTATCAATCCCTAAGTCATTTTGTGAATGTTTCTAATCAAAATCAAGGCATTACGATTTCAAATTTGGATACTTATTTTATGCAAATCGGTAAAAGTACGCCCCAATTTTTAGATGCGAAATCTTCGCAAATCAACATTTTGATTGGTGGACAAATAGACAAAGAAAATAAATTGGGAATTCCGAATCAAGATGGAGATAGCCTTTTTGTGATGAATTTTTCGTTGATGCCACATCAAGGCGGGTTTGATCAGACCAATGCCATGAAATTTGCGATGGAACATCAAACGCCTCTGGCTTCTAATATACTTGGAGGAAAGGGGAATTTGCCAAATGCTACGTATTCATTTTTGAAAAATTCGGATATAGATTCAATTCTTTGGACGCTAAAACCAAGTGAAAAAGATGTAAGCAAAACGGGTTTGATTGCCAGATTTTGGAATATGTCAAACGCAAAAAGTAACGTGATTGAATTTGAGAAACCGATTGCAAAAGCCCAAGAAGTAACACACGTAGAAACCTTTCTGAAGGAATTGAACCCTTCGCAAAAATCAGTAACGATACCCTCGAATCAGCAACAAATGAAAAGTATTTTGGTGGAATTGAAATAACAATTTATTGGATAGAGGAAGTATTTATCCAAATATTTCCTCTCCCGATAAATCTAATTCTGTGAATAATTTAGAAACTACTTTTCTTTTTCTAAACAATAAGAATGTAAGATAAAACGCTTATTTTCAAGTATATACACTTCAATAACTCTATTGGGTAAATCAGCAATCCAATATTCTTGAACTCCGTCTAATTCATAGAGTTGCTTTTTTATACCTCTGATGTGTTTCCCATTATTACGAGACAAAACTTCCACAATTAAACTCGGATTTATGATTCCTAATCCCTTGCCTCTAAGTGAGGTTTCAAGTTTATCTTTATAGATAAAAAAATATCAGGTTGATATAAATTTAACTCATCGAAATATACATCAACAGGGCTACTAAATACGTCTCCTAACCCTCTCATAATTGTATATTTCATGAGAGCTACATATATTTTTCTTTCAACTTTATGATATTGTGATTCTTTGTTCAGATGTTCAGGCTTTCTTCCTATGATTTGACCATCAATTAATTCATAAAAAAAACCTCTATCTAAATCATCTTCCATTTTGCGGAAATCTTCGACTGTATATTTTTCTTCTTCGATTAATAATTCCATGATTTTAATCTGTTTAATTTTGCTTCAAAGATAATTACAAAATCACTTTCCCCAACATTTTAATATACAAATCAATCCCCTCTTCAATTTCATTCAAATAAATAAATTCATCAGCCGTGTGTGAGCGTCCTGAGTGTCCTGGACCCATTTTTAGGGATTGACAATCCAGTACGGCTTGGTCGGATGTGGTGGGTGAACCGTAGGTTTTTCTGCCCAATGCTAAACCCGCCTGTACGATGGGGTGTTCCATCGGAATTGAGGAGGGTTTCAAACGAATTGACCTTGCAACTGCCTCAGAATCAATGTTTTGCTGGATAGTTTCGAGGGTTTCTTGTAGCGTATATTGCTCCGTAACCCGACAGTCAATCGTGAAAGTGCAGGTGTCTGGCACAACATTATGTTGTTTACCCGCATTAATAATTGTTACCGACATTTTCATTTTACCAAGCACTGGCGAAACCTTCGGAAATTCATAGTTTTGAATCCAATCAATGTCTCGGAGGGCTTTGTAGATGGCATTTTCGCCTTCTTCACGGGCGGCGTGTCCTGCCTTTCCGTGGGCGGTGCAATCGACCACCATCAAGCCTTTTTCAGCAATTGCCAAGTGCATTTCGGTAGGTTCGCCCACGATAGCGAAGGAGATTTCGGGTAAATCGTTTTCTTTCAATAATAATTCTAAACCGTTTGCCCCAGAAATTTCTTCCTCTGCCGAAGCCACAAATAAGACATTGAATTTCAGGTCGCTACGATGGTAGAAATAACAAAAAGTAGCCAACAAACTCACCAAACAACCTCCTGCATCATTACTCCCTAAACCAAACAATTTTCCATCTTTTACCACAGGCTCAAAAGGGTTCAAAGTCCACGAAGGATTGGGTTTCACGGTGTCGTGATGGGAGTTGAGTAATACAGTTGGCAGTTCGGGATTGAAATGTTTATTTCTTGCCCAGAGGTTATTGATTTTTCTTCGGAAAGGCATATTTCTTTCTCTGAAAAATTCTTCTAAAATATCACCCGTCAGATTTTCTTCACGGCTAAACGATTGTGTAGCAATGAGTTGCTTCAAGAGAATGAGAGCATCTTGGGTTATTTGTTGTTGTAAAGTCATCTTTTCGTAGGACAGGTTTCCAACCTGTCAAGTATAATAGACAGGTTAGAAACCTGTCTTACTTACTAAATCTTCAATATCTTCTTTCCTCGCTAACTGATTTATCCACTCACTCGGAATCTGCTCAAAACCGTAAAATAGCCCTGCCATGCCGCCCGTTAATGAACCAATCGTATCAGCATCATCGCCCAAATTTACGGCTTTCAGAACGGCATCTTTGAAGTTTTCGGTAGTCAAAAACGCCCAAAGACTGGCTTCGAGCGTATGCAAAACGTAGCCCGAGGAATAAATGTCTTGCTCGGGAATACAAGAAATATCATCGAATAAAATGCGGTTATAAAGTTCTATTTCTGAAGATTTTATGTTGATTAAATGAAGATAATCACGGACAATATTTTGAGTTTCGTAGTAGGCATCACATTTATCTTTTTCTTTCAGTAATTGAATCATAAATTCAACCGCAAAGAAACAACCGATTACGGACCGAATATGTGAATGAGTGATGCCTGAAATTTCTTTGGTGATACAAAATCGTTGGTCAATGGGCTTATTTTGAAGGTAAACTGCCAAAGGCAAAATTCGCATTAATGAACCATTGCCGTTTGAATAATCATCACATTCGCCTGACTGTAAGGCAGATACACCTTTTGCGATTTTATCCATAGCGTTACGAGTGGCAACGCCCATATCAAAAATTTCACCATGAGGAGTCCAATAATTATACTGATACCATTGACAAAATTTCTTGCCTAATGCTTCAACATCGTAACCCTCAATCAGTTGTTCAACCAATAGAAATGACATGGTTGAATCATCCGACCAAGTTCCAGCGGGTTGATGATGCGTACCAAAATCACGCATACCAATCACAGGATTTACCTGCAAATGTTTGCGACTCATAAATTCAACTGGAACGCCCAATGCGTCACCGATTGCTATGCCAAAAAGGAGTCCTTTGGTGTGCATTTTGGGTTTGGTTATTTTTGGGTAATATTTCTACAAAAATAATCAAAATGCTTAGATTAGGAAATGATGATATGTGAATGATAAATCAATAAACTGTAAGTCATTGACAATTAGATAATTATCTGTTTTAACAAGTAAAGATAAAGAATTACGATTCTACTCAAATTCAATCATTACTTGGTTTTTTTCAACGTTTTGTTTGGCAGAAACCCTGATTGCTTTTATTTTTCCTTCACCCGATGCTTTCAAAACGTTTTCCATTTTCATAGCCTCCAAAATCAAAATAGTATCTCCTTTTTTAACGGTATCTCCCACCTGTACTTTTATGTCAACGATGAGTCCAGGCATTGGGGCTTTAATGTCGTTTACTTTGGCAGCATTTGCATTACTCATCCCTAATTGGTCGAGAAGAATATCGAAACGGTCTTTTAATTCAATTGAATATTTAGTATTATTTATCTTGATTAAAAAAGATTTTGTTTGATAATCTACCTCCAAAACCTCCGCATTATACGAACGATTATTGTAGATTATGTGAAAATTTCCATCTTTTATCTCAACCATATCCCAATTGAAAGGTTGATTATTAACAGAAATTCCAGCCTTATCCGACTGAATATCAAAGGTTTGTGCATTTATGGTTGCTTTGAGCATGAGGAATTAGTAGTTGATAATTGATAATTATCGATTGAGTTATGATTTATTCACCAAATATACACCAACTAAAATAATTCCCATCCCAATGAAGTGCTGGATTTGTATAGTTTCCCCATCCAAAATACCCCAAAGAATTGCCACAATTGGAATCAAATAAGTTACTGAACTTGCCAAAACAGCATTGGTTACTTGGATTAATTTATTGAAAAGTACCATTGCAATAGCTGAACCTAAGACCCCTAAAAGCATCGAATAAATCAACGGCATTTGAGCCTCGGGAAGTTGCACTTTATCCAGAAAATCTCCACTGAATAGCACAATTAATGCAACAGGTCCGATGGTCATAAAAATAAATGAAGTGATAAGAAAAGGGCTTAAATCGAGTCCTGTGAGGTATTTTTTAGTAATATTCAAATTGAAACCGTAGAGAACTGTTGCGGCAATTACGTAGAACGCATAACTATTAAATTGTAAGCCCTTGGCTCCTGCCAAAATCAATAATAATGCCCCGATAAATCCCAAAATAATTCCAAAAATTTGTCGTTTCGTAATTACATTTCCAAAGAAAAGTCCACCAACAATGAGCGTAAAAAGTGGGGTCGTCGAGTTCAACGCTCCTGAAACGCCACTGTCTAATTTTGAACCTGCTAATGAAAATAAATAAGCAGGAAAGAGGTTTCCTAAACAACCAACCAACAGGAAAAAATGAGCTTTTTGAAGAGGAATTTTTTTTAAATTTACTAAAAAGAAAGGAAGAAAAAAGCAAAAAGCCGCTGCAATTCGCAGTGAGCCTACCTGTGAGGCATCAAAAATTTGAAGACTTTTTTTAACAAGGATAAACGAACTTCCCCAAATGACTGCTAACAGTGCCATTAAACCCCAAGCAAAAACGGGGTTTTGAAGTTTTGAAATAACGGGTTGATTAACAGTAGTTTTTGTTTCCATGTAAATATAACCCACGGTAAGTTTAGAAAGTTTCTTTTGTGAATTAGGGATTAGGGAATTTGATTTTCAACAATATTTGGTCAATATCTTTAAAATGCTAAACTATAACTAATCCTTAATCCCTCATTTAGGACATTTATTCCCCCACTTTTTCATTTTCGGAAATTCGCTTTTCATAAAACAGGTAGTTAACCCAAATTGCAAAAGAACACTGCTATTAAACCCTGATGAAACAGAAGAAAATTCAAAATGTATTCCTGCATTGTGAGTTACCATTGCCCGCAAACCCACAAAAATTCCAACGGCAGGCTTGAAACTTCCTTGATAGGTTTCGCCACCCACAAATGCACCGATATAAGGGTCAAAATTTCCAAAATTAGCATTAGAAGCGTCCCCAAAATGTTGGTATCCTCTGATACTGAGATGGTTATAATTATTGAAAACGCTGATGAAACGATAGGCGTGAACACCTATACCATAAAAATCACTTTGCGGAAGTCGTTTCTCCAAAGTAAAACTTAAAAACGTTGGATGAGTCGTTAAAATTCGGTCGGATTTTTCCAAATCTTGGTCGGCACCATAGGCAAAACTAAGATATAAAGGTTTCTCCCCTTGAGCCTTCAGCGTCATGGAATATAGGCAAAGCAATACAGACAGAATGAGTCCAGCTTTCACGATTGGGTTTATTTAGGGTTTATTACTATGTGCCATCAAGACTAAAAGCTTTACAAAAAGCGTCTCATTGGTTATTAATTTAATGAAGTAAAGGAAGTGGATGTGAAATAATAGCAAAATAAAATTTAAACAAGAATAAACAAAAATTTCCCTCACGAAAAATATCAATTCACTCCTTAAATTACTAAGTTCATCGAAAACCAATTTTAATTATTGACTTATTGTATTTGTTTTGAATCATTAACTAAACAAATACTCTGATGAAAACCTTTACAAATTTACTCGTCCTTTTTTTTATATTAATTACCGTTCACTCTTTCGGTCAAACACTGCTGAAAGGAAAAGTGGTGGACGAAAAAGGAAAGGGATTGTTTGGAGCAAATATTTCTCTAAAAGGCACTTACGATGGAGCAACAGCGGATGCGAATGGAAATTTTCAATTCAAAACTTTTGAGAAAGGGGAACAAAATATTATCTGCACATTTGTAGGCTATGAGGCTCATAATCAGAAAGTTACCTTAAATTCAAGTATAGTTGAATTAACTTTAAAAATGAGAGAAATTGCCAATGAATTAAATACAGTAACGGTTACGGCAGGAACTTTTGAGGCTTCGGACGAAAAGAAAACAACATTAATAAAACCGCTTGACATTGTGACAACTGCGGGCGGGGGAGCCGATATAACTCAGGCTTTAATACTTCTAACCCCAGGTTCACAACGCAATGGCGAGTCCACTGGTTTGTTTGTGCGAGGCGGTTCGGCTCAGGAATCCAAGATTTTGATTGATGGTTTAACCGTTCAAAATGCTTTCAATACGCCTTCCCCCGATGTGGCTTCTCGTTCTCGATTTGCCCCTTTTCAGTTCAAAGGTTCGGCATTTTCTACGGGTGGATATTCGGCACAATACGGTCAGGCTTTGTCGGCAGTTTTGCAAATGAATACTACTGATTTAGCCACAGAATCAGGTTATGTTCTCAACGCAAATTTGGCTCAACTATCGGCAGGATACACACAACTATCTCATAATCATTCAATTAACGGCACGATTGCTTACAATAATCTTACGCCCTTATTTACTGTTTACCCACAAAATATTGATTGGGTAAAAATTCCTGAGCAACTAAATCTTTCAACTTCTTACCGTTTGAAACCATCAGCGGGTGAGAATTTTAAATTGGATATTATCTACGGAAAAAGTGCTTCGGGCATGATGTTTAGAGATGTGGAGGATTATAATTTGACAAAATTTGGCGTAAAAAACAGTAATTTGTTGATAACAAGCACTTACCAAAAAGCCTTAGATAAAGATGCTCTTTGGATGTTGAAATCGGGAGTTTCGTATTCTTATAATCAAGACGATTTGCAAGCAGGTACGTCAAACATAAACAAAACCGAGCAACGCTCACAATTCAGAACTACTTTAACAAGGTCTTTTGAAGATAATAATAACCTTTTATTCGGTATGGAAGGGCATCATGCTCAATACGATTTGGCAGTTCAACAAGATGTGAAAAAACATGATTATTCCTTGATTGATGATTACGGAGCCTTGTTCAATGAATCAGAGTTTTACATTACCCGCAAGTTGGCAGGAAGAGTTGGAATTAGAGGTGAATATTCCTCTTTGGCTTCGGGATTTAATGTTGCTCCAAGATTTTCTTTGGCTTATAAAACGGGAGCATATTCACAGGTTTCAATGGCGGGCGGAAAATTTTATCAAACGCCTGATTATCAGTATTATTACCAAAACAAAAATCTGCAATTTGAGCAAGCTACCCATGCAATTTTGAATTACCAGTTCATTAAGAATAAACGTACTTTCAGGGTAGAAGGATATTATAAAAACTATGATAATTTAGTGAGAGAATACCCATCACAAATGGGCTATTTTGATGCGAATCCACAACGATTTCCCAGTGGAAAAACTGATAATTCTGGTTATGGTTTTGCCAAAGGAATTGATGTATTTTTCCGTGATTCCAAAACCATTAAAAACGGAGATTTATGGGTGAATTACAGCTTTTGTGACTCAAAGAGATTATTTAGTAATTACTTAACCGAAACCCAACCAACTTTTGTGTCAAACCATAATTTGAATGTGGTTTACAAGCACTTTATTGCCAAACCAATGATGACGATTTCAGCTACGTATTCATACACCAGCGGTCGTCCGTATTACAACCCAAATAACCCCATTTTCTTGTCTGAACGCACACCAGACGTGCATAACACCAGTCTTTGGATAAATTATTTGACCAATATCAAAAATAATTTCATGGTCATATATTTGTCGGTTGATAACATCCTCGGCACAAAAAACGTCTATAATTATCGTTATTCAGCGGATGGAAAAACCCGTACCGAAATCACGCCCGCTGCTTACAGAATGATTATGGTTGGGACGTATATAACGATTTCAAAGAAGAAGGTTTTGCCTTCGGATATGCGGAAGGAGTGAAATTGAGAAATGGATTACTTTGGGCTTTAAAGGCTTGGGTAATCCATTTCAATTATTTCATAAATTTAACATTGCGAGCTTGATAAAAAGCATATGCTACTAATAAATCTGTAAAAATGCTTACTATATTTCTTACGATTGATAGTTGAGCGTACAAAACAAAATTTGTGTAATGAATACTCTCAGCAATTAAAGCAAATAATAAACTTAAAACATTTGAAATAATAAGACTTTGGCTAATTAAAAAATATGGATTTTTCCAAAGTGTAATATTTGGTCTATTTGAATAAATTTCGCTCAAAAACGTAATTGGAATGACAATCAAAAAAAGTCGTACTAATATTGGATTAACAAAGCCATATTTATTATAGCCATCCACAAACCAATAAATAAAAATTGATGATATAAAACAAACCCAAGATATTTTATAAACAATACTCGAAGTTTTTTTTTGAAGTATTTGTTTATAGAATCTACCTATAAAATAATAGACAGTTAAGCGAAAAAAAATAACAAAAAAGGTTGTATCATTTATTTTTAGTGACTTCATAAATTCCCAATATGGGTCATACTTCATAACAGCCCAGATATGTACGTGTTCCAAAATATGTAAACTAAAAATTGTAAGTGAATAATATAAATAAATACGTAATGGATAATTCAAGTTCTTGATTTTCCAGAATGCTACCAAAATAGGAATTATCCAAAGTATTATACTAAACCTGTCGAAATTTTCAAGAAAACGATTATAGTCTTTTTCGAGTAAAGTTAGTTTTTCCATATTTTCTATCTAACTGTTACTCCAGCAGGGTCAATTCCTCCTGCTCCTCCAGGTCCTTTACGAGTAATATTGGCTTTATTGAAAAAAACGTAATAATCTCCACTTGATGGTTGTGCTATTCTTGCATCTATTTTTTTATTATTGAAGGCTGCAGCTACGTCGGCACATAAGCTATTAACTAAATCTCTATCCAAAATTCTATAGAATGCTGTATCCGTAGGATAATTACTATTATCAAAAGGAATCCAATATGCCAATACATTTGCAGGTGTTGTAATATTTTCAATTCTTAATGCTACATGTCCTGTTGGTGATTGAGCTAATACTCTTGCAAGCATCTTACAATCAATAGGGTATGAAATTTCATTGTTTAAACTTCCCCAATAACGAATAACATCCGTCCTAATTACGCCAGAGATTAAAGGAGTCCCTGCTGTCCCTAATTCAAATTGTGCCATTTTTTTGTTTTTTTATGTTAATTATTTTTTCTTACAAGTTTAATTCTTTCCAATAATTGATTATATCTTGGTATATCAATTTGTCCTTTAATTTTTTCTGATAAAAAATTTATCGTATTAAAGTCTCGGTTTATTCGAGCAGTATTATAAAAAGATTGAGTATCTGTAGAAATTAATTTAATCTTTTCAAACATTAATTCAGTTTTTAATTGAATAGTAGGATTTAAAGCATTGCTTATAAAATATTGTGGTTTTAATAAATCAGAAGAATTTGTTTTAAACCGATAAAAAGCTTGATAAATATTAGGGTAAATAATATAACTTTTAATATCTTTTATATTTTCTTTAGGATAAAAATTGTTCATAAATTTCACTATAATCCATTTTCTATCTATTAACTGTATTCTGACAACTATTCCTTCTCTTTGAAAAACAATATCTTTGCATTTGAAATTTTGAAAAGTATTTTCTATGTCATTTGTTCTATCTATTTTTAATAGTTTGTTTGAAATAAAATTTACATCTATTAGTGTGATTATTTCATCGGTAACTGTATCTACACAATTAGAATTTGAAATACAGTTAATTATTTTATTTAGCCTTATTGAAAAGTCGATATCAGATTCTTTAGCACTATAGATATTCATTAAATATAAATCTTTTGGATTATTTATATCAGTAGCCCAAGAACGTCTCTTAGGGTTATTAAAACACCAAGATTCAGTTTTTTTATGAATACTGTGAATAGTTTTTAAAAGTCTTATATGTTTACCAGATTCATTATTAATTAATAGATTGTAATCAATAGAGTAACTTTGACCTTCACAAGCCCCCCAAGGATCATTAACTATAACAAACTTTTCTCTTCCTTTTTCAAAATATCCTTTTAATACAACAACGTGTGATGAAGTTAGAAGTTCTTCACCTTCTCCATCTTGAACCATTAAAATAATAGGCTTTCCATTGTCAATTTGTTGTTTTACATCTTTCCAAGATAGTTTAGCAGAATCTTCAATAGAATAATATCCTAAATTTGAAAAAATTCTGTCAAATTCCTGAATATTATATACATCTGTTGTGTCTGCTACGTTCATTTCAATAGCAGTATTCCATTCCGTATTTTTACTAAAATTTGAATCGCACTTTGAAGGTAGTGATGATGCTTTTAATTGTAGCTTATCTACAATCTTATATAAACTAACTGAATTAGGTTTATCTATATAATCTATGACCATTTTCATAGAAGCTGCCCAACATAAAGAACTTCCAATTTGTGGTTCTAATTTTATTGGCAAGTTATTGAAACTATAATCGTTTGGAATTTGTAATTTTTTATTTTTTGTTCCTTTTTGTGCATTAGTATCAATACATACAAAAAGTAATAAAGCTAAAATTAGATTTTTTTTCATAACAATTAGTGTTTAAAATAGTACTCAAACCAACTTCATCTCCAAAGCCTTCACCACCGCTTCCGAAGCGGAATTGACGTGGAGTTTTTCGTAAATGTGCTTCACGTGGTCGCAAACGGTGTAATAACTAATACTGCAAGCGTCGGCAATCATTTTATAGGACATTCCTTTTACCATGCACTGCAATACCTCTTTTTCTCTTTGGGTCAAATCAATATATTCGGGTTGTTGGCGGACAAATTGGCTCTGAAACATCTTTAAAACCCTATTTGCAATGCTTGGCGTTAGGCATGAGCCACCTTCGTGTACTTCCTCAATGGCTTGTACGTAGGTTTCTGGGTGTGGATTTTTAAGAATATAACCGTCTGCCCCTGCACAAATTGCCGCAAAAATCTTATCATCATCATCAAAAACGGTTTGCATTAAAACCTTCACAGTTGGCAGATGCTTTTTAATTTCCAATAAGGCTTCAATACCTGTGATTTTGGGCATTTGAATATCCATTAACACGACATCTGGCTTGTATTTTTTGATGAGTGAAAGGGCATCAATCGCATTCCCAAACGCTCCCGAAAACCATATTCCATCGGCACTCGCCAAATACAAAGCGAGACTTTCTCTGAAATTCTTATTATCCTCAAACAGCAATACCCTTATCATTTTCGTTCAGTTTTGAGTTTTGAGCTTTGAGCAATGAGCCAAAAATTAACCCCATTATTTTACTCATGAATCAAAACTAATGTCATACAATTTCACTGGCTGCTTGATTTTATTTCAATATTAAAATAAACGCTCACAGAACACAAGTAAATCTTATTTAACGGTAAAGTTGCGATGTTTTTTTTTACGTTCATATCCCGAATATTGGGGGTATTTCAGTTATCAGTCAATAATTATCAGTTATTTTAATCGAAGATATAATTTTAACTTTTTCTGATAACTGATAACTGAAAACTGCCTTCACACCTCATATGCCATCAAAACCAATTCTGTCCCCTCCCCTTTCACTGAATTCAAACTTACGATTAAATCCTCTTCTTTGGAACGAGTTTTGAAACTTTCTAAGCCATTGCCTTCATAAACTTCTGAGGTATCGAAACCGATTCCGTTGTCTTTTATATAAATCGTAATGGCATTCTTTTCGGCTGTAATTAAAACCGAAACTTTACTGGCTTTTGCGTGCTTGACGATGTTGTTGATGGATTCTTTGAAGACTAAATACACATTGCGACGTTGTTCCATCGAGAGGTTCACTTTTGCATTAATCGTCTGATTATCAAAGGTTAATGCTATATCTTTTGCCGATAAAACCTCCGTAGAAAAGTTTTGCATTCTCCCGAAAAGTTTTTCTAAAGTGTCATTGTTGGGATTAATTGCCCAGACTGTATCTCGCATTAAACCAACTGATTCTTCGGAATTATTAGTAATTTTTTCTAATAATGATAGCATTTCTGGGTTCTGCAATCCTACTTTTTTACGAAGTAATTCCACAAAAATAGCAATTGAATTGAGGTTAGAACCCACTTCATCATGCAAATCAGAAGCAATGCGGTTACGAATGTGTTGGACTTTAAGTTTTTGACGAAAATCGTAGAGAAAAAAAAGATAAAAACCGATGCCAATAATCAGAATAGCGTATAATCCAATACTCCAATAAAACCAAGTTTTGTAGTAAAAAGGAATAGGAATACCGATTGTAAGGTGATATTGAGAGATGCCTTGTTCATTGGTCTTAGCCTTCACCAATAATTCGTAATTATTGGCGGGCAAATTCATGTATTTAATGACAGGATATTGCGTTTCTGTCCAATCTGTTTCAAAGCCTTTTAGCTGATAAAAATACCGAGTTTGCTGATTGAAGTTTTGCTCAAATTCCAAGGAAAGAGAATTTTCATTACCCTTGAGAGCGACATTTTTTATAGAGGGATTAATATTTTTTCCGTCCGCTAAAATCCGTTTTATGGTGATTTGAGCGTAGATTGTCTGGCATAGACAAATTGTAATTAGCAGTGTTAAGTATTTCGTTTTCAAGGTCTTACAGGTAATGGTAAGACTAAGATAAAGATTTTTTTGGTTACTTGCTTAAAACTTTGTTAAATTAAGATAATGCGTGATTAAATGTGGAAAAGTGAGTTACGTGGAATCTGATTACCCCAAAACTTCTTTAATCACCTTTCCTTGCACATCCGTTAATCTAAAATTTCTGCCTTGAAATGGATAGGTAAATTTCTCGTGATCAAAGCCCAAAGTGTGCAAAATAGTTGCCTGCAAGTCATAAGTTGAAGTTCTGCCCGAAATTCCAGCATATCCAATTGGGTCAGTTTCTCCGTGAGAATAACCTTTTTTTATGCCGCCACCAGCCATCCAAATCGTAAATGCTTCGGTGTGATGGTCACGCCCTTTATAGGCTAAAACTCTGCCTTCACGGTTTTCTTGCATGGGAGTTCTGCCAAATTCTCCACCCCAAACGATGAGCGTTTCATCTAATAAACCTCTTTGTTTGAGGTCAATCAAAAGTGCAGTTGTGGCTTGGTCAGTTTCTTTACATTTTCGTCCCACTCCCACTTTCACGGAATCACCTTCTCCCGTTCCGTGTGTATCCCAACCCCAATCAAAAAGCTGCACAAAACGAACGCCATTTTCTACTAACTTTCTGGCTAATAGGCAGTTATTAGCAAAACTTTCTTTTCCAATTTCCGTTCCGTACATTTCGTGAATGTATTTTGGCTCGTTTTTTATGTCCATTACTTCGGGAACGGAGGTCTGCATTTTGAATGCCATTTCATACTGCGAAATCCTTGCAATCGTCTCTGGATCGTGAAATTCTTCGTATTGTTTTTGATTAATTTGATTGATTGCCTCAATCGAACTTTTACGCAAATCTCTGCTCATTCCGTCGGGGTCGGTGAGGTACAAAACGGGGTCGCCTTCCGAACGGCATTGCACACCTTGATAAACCGAAGGCAAAAACCCACTTCCCCACGCTGATTTCCCAGCATCGGGATTGCGACCTCCCGAAGCCAACACAACATAACCAGGCAAATTCTGATTTTCTGAACCCAATCCATACGTTACCCACGAACCCATTGCAGGACGACCCAACCGTGGCGAACCCGTGTGCATCAACAATTGAGCGGGTGCGTGGTTAAATTGGTCGGTGTGCATCGCTTTTAAAAACGAAATTTCATCGGCTACGGTCTGTAAATGAGGAAGATTTTCAGATAACCAAGCACCACTTTTACCCACTTGCGAGAATTTCGATTGAGTACCCAACATATTAGGAACACCCCGAATGAAAGCAAATTTCTTTCCTTCCAAAAACGATTGTGGACAGGGCAAACCATCCATTTTTTGGAGTTCTGGCTTATAATCAAACATCTCTAACTGTGACGGAGCACCAGCTGTGTGAATATAAATAACCGCTTTTGCTTTACCCAAAAGAGGCGAATTCTTAGGTGAAAGTGGATTCTGGGCATTCGCCAAAGCATCGGCAGAAACGTTATTTATCCCACAACTATTTAAGAATGAACCCATTGCCATCATGCCGATTCCCGTGGTGCATTGTTTGAGGAAATGCCTGCGGGTTTCGTATTCTACGAGATGTTTATGTGCTTCTTGGTGAATTTTCATTTTTTGTTGATTTTTATATTACTCCTTCATCACAAACTCATCCAAATTCAAAATTGTCATTGCCACCATTGTTTTTGCCGCCAAATCGGGCATATTTTTGGGTAAAGTGTTGTCTGAACAATATCCCAAGAATTTCATTGCTTCATTCGGTTTTTGCTTAAAATCTTGTAAGGATTTTTGATATAAACTGTTCAAAATCAACAATTTATCATTCGATATTTCTTTGGACATTGCCAATAAATATCCCTTTTTGATTTGCCCTGAAATATCCATTTTATCTTTATCCATTCGCTTCGCAAAATACCTTGCACACTCCACATACACGGGGTCATTTAGGCTTGTGAGAGCTTGCAAAGGCGTATTTGTCCGTAAGCGTCTCGCCAAACAAACCTCCCGACTCGTACCGTCAAAAGTCACCATTGATGGGTAAGGGCTACTTCTTCTCCAATAGGTATATAAAGCACGCCTAAACTGGTCTTCTCCTTCGCTTTGTTTCCATTTAATGCCACTGTATGGTGCTCCCCAAATGCCTTAAGGTTGAAACGGCATAACACTTTTTCCATACATTTTATTACTCAAAACACCACTTACCAATAACGCTTGGTCACGTACTTGTTCTGCCGATAATCTGACCCTCGCACCACGGGCAAAAAACCGATTGGCAGGGTCTTTTTCCAACATCTCGGGCGTAACTTTTGAATCTTGTTGATAAGTTGCCGACAATACAATTTCTTTCAATAATTGCTTGGGTTGCCAATTATATTCCTTCATAAATTTGATTGAGAGATAATCCAATAATTCAGGATTTGATGGTATAAAGCCCTGAGTACCAAAGTCTTCTATGGTTTCCACGAGTCCGATGCCGAACAGTTGTTCCCAAAAACGATTGACTGCCACTCTTGCCGTTAAAGGGTTTTGTTCACTACCAATCCAAGTAGCTAAACCTAAACGATTTTTAGGTAAATTTTTTGGTAAACCGCCAAATAAAGTGGGAATATCGGGCTGAACTTCTTTGGTTTTAACCGTCCAATTACCTCGCTCAAAAACATTAGATTTTCGGTTTAAATTCTGCGGATTTTCTTGCATCACGAGGGTAATATCCGTACTAATATTTGCCAATCGCCAAAACTCTTTTTGCATAGAATCATGCTCTGGATTGTTTTTTGCGGGAAATTCACTCAAAAAACCAAACCAATCAAAATAGGCAGTATAATCTTCTTTGCCTTTTAAGTTTGGATTAACGGCTTTGAAATATAGATTATGAATGCCGTTTACAGGCTTGAAATAAACTTGTTTTGCTTGATATCCTTTGGTCGTATCCAATTTAGTCGTCAATAAAACTTCCCCATCAATTTTATCTAAATGAATTGCAAATGTCCCACCTACTTTATTTGAATTATACCGAAAAATCATTTGATTTTTTCCGTTCAAATCCACATTTTTCAAGCGTGCCGAAGCTCCATTTTGCATACCCAAAAATTTAGTATCAGATAATTCAGATTTCACAAATTCATCGCAAGAAAGAGAGTTATACGTAGGTTGCCATGTTTTTAAAAACTTGTTGTACTCATCCGCTTTTTGAGGCGTAGAATTTTTCTGAATCCAATTTTTTATATTAATAACTTTTGCTGAATCTTCTTTCTGAAAAAGCCTTAAATGAGGATAATCATCGTATGTATCTTCATCACGAGTATTATTGAAAAATGCCATATATTTATAATAATCCTCATGTCGAAATGGGTCGTAGGGATGACTATGGCACTGAATACAAGCAAAAGTTGTTCCTTGCAAAACCTCCCAAGTGGTGCTTGTTCGGTCCATCACCGCTGCCGTTCTGAACTCTTCATTATCCGTTCCACCTTCGTCATTAGTCATTGTATTCCTGTGAAAACCCGTGGCAATCAATTGATTATCAGTAGGATTAGGTAATAAATCTCCCGCCAATTGTTCTTTGATAAACTGATTGTAAGGCATGTTTTGATTGAATGCTTTAATCACGTAATCACGATATTTCCAGATGCTTCGTTGGTCGTCACGTTCATAGCCTTTGGTGTCAGAATATCTTGCCAAATCCAGCCACATTCCCGCCCAGCGTTCACCATATTGTGGTGAAGCCAAAAGTTTATCAACGGCTTTTTCGTAAGCGTTATCCGCATTATCATTCAGAAAATCATTCAGTTGTTGTTCAGTTGGGGGAAGTCCTGTAAGGTCGAGACAAACACGGCGAAGAAGCGTTCCTTTTTCAGCTTGTTCGGAATGTTTGAGGTTTTCTTTTTCCAATTTATCCGAAACAAAATAATCAATGTCATTTTTCTCCCATTTCTTAGAAAACCAGTCTGTGAAGCCTGCAAAGAAGTTTTTATTTGGTATAGGAGGCATTTTAGGCGTTGTAAAAGCCCAATGTTCACCCCAATTTGCCCCTTGTTTAACCCATTTTGTTAGTAATTCAATTTCCTCTTTCGACAACGGTTCAGACTGATAAGGCATTCTTTCTTCAAGGTCTTTGTGGGTCAAACGGGTAATAAAATCTGAATGTTCGGGGTCGCCAGGAATGATAGCAGGTTTACCTGATTTAGTTTTTCCCAAAGCCTCTTCACGAAACAAAACACTAAATCCACCTTGCTTTTTAACACCACCGTGACATTTGATGCAACTGCGGTTAAGGATTGGTTTTACTTGGGTACTATAATCCACTTCGTCACCGTATCCATACAATGAATACATAGAGAAACCACCCACAAAAATGGCTGAAATCCATATTAATAACTTATTGATATTCATAGGATTATCTATAAATTTTTCTTCTTTTAATTAAAGGTTTAAGTTATAAAAAAAACGGCAAATTATTGTACTGGATTGTTTGGAAATTTGTTTTTTACATCAACTTATATGATAACTTTTTGATAAATTGAGCCATTATAAAATCTTGATTATCAATTTTTAAACTGTAAATTTGTTAAAAAAATTAAGGCTATGAGTTCACTTGTTTTTCATGTGGAAGCCCACAAGGCTGACACTAATATTTTAGACAGCATTAGAGCATTCTTTGGCAAGGAGGAAGTAGAAATTTTAGTTAAACCCAAAAAATCACTTTTGGAAGTTATTGAAAAAAATAAAAAATCAAAAGTGGAATATTCAATTCCTTACAGTGAAATAGCTAAATTGGCTGAATCATTGGAGCAGGAAGAAGATATTGATGTAGTTTCTGAAATTAAAAAATATAAGCGTATAAAAATATGAGGAATATTACGCTTACGCCAAAAGCTCCTGATGGAATGGCAGATTGGGCAAAATATGAACCAAAATTATTAAAGCGTATTTTCAGAATATTTGAAGAATGTTGCAGAACACCTTTTGAAGGGATTGGAAAATCAGAAGCATTAAAGGGGAATTTAAGGGGATATTGGTCAAGGAGAATAGATGATGAACACCGCTTAGTTTATGAAGTAACGGACGAAGATATAATTGTTCATGCCGTTAGAGAACATTATTATAATTCACAAAAAAGCCTCTCGAAATCATTTGAGAGGCTTTTTTGTGAATTATTTTCAAATTTATTATCTCGGAGGACGACTGCCTCCTCCCGCAGGAGCTGCTGGTTGGGCTTGCTGACCACCATCACCTCCACCATCTTTTAAATCATCATTATTAACCGATTTCTTTTTCTTTCGACCATCTGTGAAAGTAATCTTTCCAATTTTATAACTGAACGTTAATTTGAAGTTCATATTACGTAAAGTTGTAAGACTATTTTGAGTAATCGTTGGTGAATCCACATTGCTTTTGATTGTAAATCCATTTGGCGTAAAAAAGTTCTCTGCTCCTAAACCAATGCTCCCTTTTTTATTCATGAAATCCTTTTTTACCCCTAAACTATAAATTCCAAATCCTCCTTGATTTCCTTGCAGTTGCACTTGGTTTCCTCTATAAAATGCAAAGGTTTGCAAACCCCAACCCTTAGAGAAATTATAACTCCCGAATAATCTAAAACTCGCTACCCAACCTTCATTTGAAGCATTATACAATGGATTTGGATTATTATTTTTCAATACTGTATAATAAATATCTGTCCCTCCACCTAACTGTAATTTAGACACATTTACGTTTCCAAAAATGTTCATTCCATAAGCATCTTCGTTACCAATGTTCAAATAATTGGTTAAAATAATTGGTCTATTTTGTGTATCAATTGTACTTGTCCGCACACTTTGAATACCGCCCGTTGTATTACGCATAAACAAAGCCGTTGTCAAAAAAGTGTTTTTAAAGAACGTATTGAGCGTTAATTCATAATTATTGGTAAATTCAGGAGCCAACAGTGGATTTCCTTCTGTAACATTCGAAGGGTTTGAAGCATTACGATTTGGGTTCAAGAATTGTAATGAAGGTCTTTGAATACGTCTATTGTAAGCCAACTTTAAAGTTGTTCCACCCTTGAAATTTTTGGAAATATTAATGCTTGGTACAAACGTGCCGTAACTCGGAATGGTGATGTTAGTTGTTGTTCCGCTTTCTGCAGTTTGCAAGGCATCAATCGTGGTATATTCATACCGTCCACCCGCTTTCAAGGTATATTTTTTCTTAGTGGATAAGGTGTATGAAAAATAACCAGCCGTGATATTTTGATTGTAATCTAAGGCTCCATTATTACCAATTTGTTTAAATACTGAATTCACCTTTCTGTAAATATCTTTCCCTCCAAATTCAATAATTTGGGTTTTCCCAATGGGCGACTGATAATCAATTTGTAAGGTTGCTTCTTCGTTATAACTTGGATTATTGTTTCTGATTATGTTCAGTCCTTTATTTACCAACGAATCAGGCAAATTTAAAATAGTATTGGTAAATTCATTGTTACGATTATTTCTACTAAACTGCCCCGACACGGAAAATTCTTGTTGAGGCTTTTTGAATGTGTGCGTATAATCAACGTTAGCATCAACGTTATTTGAATTATCAATCGTTTCTACATTTCTTGTATTGGTACTATTTACAAAATTATTTCTAACGATTTGGGTTAATAAAGCATCTTGATAATTATATTGATTTCTGGCTCCAATACGAACTGAGGCACTTATTGAATTGGTTTTATTAATGTCCCAATCCCATCCTAATTGATAATTTCCAAATAAACCACTATTACGAGTTTCTGCCCCTTGCACGGTTGTTGTTTTGGTTCCGTCCAATCCCGTAGTGATTTGAGTATTATCAAAACGTCCATTCACATTGTAATTTGCTCTTCCAAAACCGCCCAAAGAAAAGCCCATATTTCCCATTCTATAGCTTCCATTCAAAGATAAATTACCGCCTCTAATTCCAACGCTACTATCAAAATTTAAAGAAAGTCCTTGTAGATTATTCTTTTTGGTGATGATATTAATAATTCCTGCTGAACCTTCTGCATCATATTTAGCCGACGGTGAAGTGATTACCTCCACCGACTTTATCATGTCCGCAGGAATCTGTTTCAAAGCATCGGCAATGCTACTGGCAAGAATGGTTGAGGGTTTGTTGTTAATTAAAACCTTCACATTCTGACTACCTCGAAGCGAAACATTTCCGTCTAAATCAACCGTTAAAGAAGGTACTTTTCTTAATACATCCGTTCCGTCGCCTCCTTTATTGGTAATATCTTTCTCAGCATTATAAACCATTCTATCTACTTTATCTTCAATCAATGAACGTTGTCCTTCAACCGTTACTTCCGCCAAAGTTTGGGTACTTTGGCTCATTTTAATAACGCCCAAATCGATTTCATCATTTTTATTAACAATATTAACTTCGATTTTTTTAGACTGATACCCCATAAAAGACACAGATAAGATATAATCTCCCGTAGCAACTCGTGTGAGTGAAAATTTCCCCTTATCATCACAGATTGCTCCATCAACAATTTTATTGTCTTTCTTGGTTGATAAGGCAATACTGGCATATTCAACCGCTTTTGAACCTGATGAATCAATTACATAACCTGTTATTTTGGCTGAACCTTTGGGTGCTGCCTGTGCCGTTCCTGGAATATTTGATTGCTCGCCTCTACGAGAACCACCGCCACCAAATCCACCGCCACCCATCGGAAATTGAGCTGAAACGTTATTGACAAAAAGGCAGATTACTATCAAAAAAAGTAATATATTTTTCATGTATATAAATGTTAATTAACGATGATGTATTGAAAAAACGTAACCAAAATTAAGGTAAATTGTTTATCAAAAAATTGAAATAGTACAAATGGAGGCTTTTGCAGATAAGCGGGAAAATGCCTAAATTTGAATGAATGACAAAGATATAACGCAAATATTGCACCTGTGCATCTTAGATTTTGACAATTTTCGACCAATAGTCTAATTGTGCCGATGAGATGGGGAAATTTTAGGTATTAGGTTGTAGGTCGTAGGTATGAGGTCTTAGATATTAGGTCGTAGGTATGAGGTTACAGTTATTTAGTATAGATTTTAAACATAAGATTACATACCTACGACCTTATACCTACGACCTCATACCTAAAATGTTAGTCAATAAAACGTTTTGTGATGGGCTGATAGCTATCAATTCTTCTATCACGAAGATAAGGCCAAGTTGAACGATAATATTCAGTTTTATTCAAATCAATTTCTTGTACGTGTACTTCCTCTTGGTCGTGCGAGGCTAAATACAGCAATGTTCCAAAGGGATTTGCCACAAAACTTCCACCCCAAAACTGTTGGTCAGCTTCACGTCCCACACGATTGACTGACACCACGTGTACGCCATTCGCCACGGCGTGTGAACGCTGGATAGTTTGCCAAGCTGAATATTGTTCACGACTGATATTAGAGTCGGTTTCGTTAATGTCCCAACCAATGGCAGTTGGATAAAAAAGCACTTCTGCACCCATCAGAGCCGTTATTCTTGATGCTTCTGGATACCATTGATCCCAACAAATCAACACGCCAATTTTAGCAAATTTTGTTTCAAAAATTCGATAACCTGATGCTTCGGGTGAAGCGTCGCCTGGCGTAAAGTAAAATTTTTCGTAATAGCCAGGGTCATCGGGAATGTGCATTTTTCGATATTTACCCAAATATGCTCCATCGGCATCTAAAACGGCTGTGGTGTTATGATATAAACCAGCGGCACGTTTTTCAAATAATGAAGCAATAATGACAACGCCCAATTCTTTGGCAACCGCTGAAAGTGTGTCCGTAGAAGGTCCAGGGATGGGTTCTGCCAATTTAAAATTCTCATGGTCTTCTACATGACAGAAATAAAGGGACGTAAATAATTCTTGGAGACAAACGATATTTGCTCCTTTGGCAGCCGCCTCACGGATTCCTGCGATTGCCTTTTGCATATTCGCCTGCACCTCAACCGTACACGACATTTGGACTAAGCCTATGTTTATTTTTTTATTCATTTTTTGTTAATAACGAAGCCAATCTTCTTGCTCTAACTTTGGCAAGAGCTATCAAATGTTCAAGAGTACTCTACCCGATGATTTTTATTAAGTATTGATAATGAGAGAGTTGTATTTGAATCCACCGAGTAAACGTATTCAAAAATTCATCCCAAATTTTTATAAACTTTTGGTTGCCATTGCTAAAACCTTCTCTCAAAATAT
>JANXML010000035.1 GCA_025354645.1 Arcicella sp.
CAATTGATTCAGTTTCCATTTTTCCATTTTGTTGTGTTTTAAGGTTAAACATATTAAAATATCGCCAACCTAAACCAGCAAAGCTATTTTGCCCAACTTTTCGGTAGGTCAAATTTTCAAAACGAAAATAATCAAAAGTTACAGGTTCATTTTTAGACATATCTATCTGATTTCCAATGCCATAGAAAGTTATTGGAAACCGACTAAACCCTAAAAAACCGTTGATATAATATTTTTCATCTCTCGTAAAAACTTGATATTGACTTCTTAATAAATACTGACCGTTGAGTGAATATTGAAGAGAAGAAGCAATATTTGAAGTGCGAGTGGTTGAATCATTACCAAAATGATAAAAACGTTTTATACCCGCCCCAATCACTAAATTGGTTTCGGGTAAATAAAAAGCAAAAGGAGAAATGATATATTTTGGAGAAGTGAAAAATTTGATAAATTTGGAGTTTGAAAATCGTGTAGAATCTTGACAATCAGTGGCTTGTGTCTGAAATAATTGTGTAGTAAGGTATGTTAAAAGTAGTATTCTCTTCATAATAATGGTTTTTATGAAAAATTGGAAGAAGGGAAGATTAAAAGTAAGTTTTAATGCTTCTCAACATAGATTTAAAATAATTTTTAAAAAGTACACTATTAAGTAAGTTTCTTTACTTCCCGAAAGTTCTTTCCACTTTCGGGAAGTTCAATCCGAACTCCCATCTCGAAAGTAGAAACAACTTTCGAGATGGGAAAAAAATTAATTAACAGTGCAACAAGTTAAATTATACTTAAAAACAAAAAAATATCTTTTCCAATCTACTTTGCAAAGCACCTGCCATATCTGGAATTCAATAATTACCAGAATTTAACTCCTGTTAAACGATTCATTTCCAATTTCGCTAATGCCATTTGGTATTGATATTGCAATTGCGTAAACTGAGCATCTCTCAAAGCCGTTTGTGCATTTTCAATCTCTATATTCGTTAATACACCATTTTGATAGCGGACATTGGCTAATTTGAGTGCATGCTGTGCTTGTTTGACATTACTTTCAGATAAATCCAACTTACTTTTCGCCGAATTATAGTCATTTTGAGCCGCCTCTAAGTCACGCTTTAATGTTTGATTCGTTACATCCACTGAATATTTCAACATCTCCCGATTCAATTTAGCCACTTCAGTTTGATAAGCCCCACGATGTCCTGTATAGACAGGTATCGTTAATCTTACCCCCACAACAGAATTTAATTTAAAATCATCCGAAAAAGCGGGTTGTTCACCATTGATTCTGGGTACGTATCCATTTTTAACCCCAACTTGGGCAGTTGCCGCCAAATTCGGTAGCGAATTCATCTGGGCAATTTTTACATCATTTGCCGCAATTAAGTCCCTGTCTTTCAAAGTTTTAAGGTCATAATTATTGGTTTGAGCTTGGTTTAAAGCACCTTCAATCGTCAAATCAGCCGTTCCTAAATTAAAACTTGTTCCCTCAGGAATCATTCCATGGGCATCTTTTCCAATTAGCGAAGAAAGATAAATATATTGACGTTCCAATTGACTTTGAATATCGGTTAAACGAGAATCAGCATTTTTATAACGCACTTCACTACTTATCACATCAAAATCCAAAGCATCCCCACGTTTCAGCCGATTTTCGATATTAATTTTATTATCATCAATCAATTTTAACTGACCTTTTTGAACTTCAATTGCTTTAAGATTATAAATTATTCCGTAATAAAGACTGGCAACTTGATAAGCATAAACGGTTTTCAAGCCTTCAACGCCCGTTTTTGCCAAATTAGTTTCCAACCTTGTTTTCTCGATATTAGCAAATTGCTTACCCCAATCATAAATAACATAATTTCCGCCAATATTTACATTGTAGTTCATATTCGGCTGAAATTGTAAAGAAGTGGGAGAGGGTCCAAACGCAAATTGAGCTTTCGCCACAGGGTCAATTCGTGTTACACTTGCCTCCGTAGAAATCTGCGGTTTCAAGGCAGATTCCTGAATTTTCGTTCTAAAATCACCCATCAAAACGGTTTGTTGTTGTTCCTTAATTCTGGGTGCGTAATCAATGGCAGTACGCACCAATTGATTAAGCGTTTCGTTCGTTGTTTCTTGGGCAAAAGCCTCTGAGCATAAACAAATAAAAAAGGTTATATAAAAAAATATGTGTTTCATTTTGAATATTATTTAAAACAAAAATACGTCTTAATATTAATTGAAAATTGTTAACTGTTCATTGAATTAATGACTATCAGCCGCTGCCTTAGCCGCTTTTGCTGTCTCCTCGGGAGAAACTTTCTTTGTTTTGAGAAGTAATAAAAGTGGGAAAATGACGATAAAAAATATTGAAACTAATCTAAAAGTATCCAAATAAGCCAAGAAATATGACTGTTTCATTACTGCCGCTTCCAACTGTTTATAAGCTATTGATGTGGCATTAAAAGCATCACCCGTGAGTGAGGTCATATTACGAACTGCATTTGCTAATCGTTCATTGAAAAGCGGATTATCGGGCGACAAATTTGCCATTAAATCCGAGCGATGTTGAGCGGTTCTGTTGGTTACATAGTTGTTCGCTAAGGCAATCCCAAATGCACCTCCTAATTGTCGAATCATGTTTGTTAAGGCAATGCCTGCGGGATATTCAGAAGGTTTTAAACCCGCAACTGCCTGATTGATAAGCGGTAATTGCAACAAAGCAATTCCTATAACACGACATAATTGCATCGGGAAAAAGTCCCAACGTCCCATATCTGGCGTGGCAGTTCCAGAGTAAAATCCAAAGATGATAAAGAAAATTATTCCTACTGCCATGTACGGTATTGGAGGTGCCCCTGCCCCCATTCGTTTACCAATTACTGGAAATAAAAACACGGCTGCCAACGTTGGGAAAACTAAGGATAAGCCTGTTTCCAAGGGTGTAAAGCCATTAATTCGCTGAACCATAACGGGATAAACAAATACCGAAGTAAACAATCCAAAGCCTGAAATCAATGTGAAAATGGAAGAGAGTGCAAATATTTTATAATTAAAAATTCGCAAATTGACGACTGGATGATTAGTAGAAAATTCTCTCCAAACAAAGCCAACCAATCCAACAAAAGCCATAATGGAAATCATTACAATCTGACGAGATTCAAACCAATCCTCCGACTCACCTTTTTCTAAAACGTATTGCAAGGAACCAATGCCCATGATTAAAAGCCCGATTCCCAAATAATCAATGGTGATTTGGTCTTTTTTCTCCCCTTCGCCAACTTTTCTATCAATAAATAAAATCGTTAAAATACTGGCAACAAAACAGATAGGAATATTGACGTAAAAAATTTGCTCCCAGCTATAATGTTCCACAATATATCCCCCTAAAACGGGTCCTAATGTTGGACCTAAAACGATTCCCATCCCGAACAATCCAGAGGCAATTCCACGGTCTTTTGGATCAAAAGCATCAAACAAAATGGCTTGTGAAGTTGAAAGTAAAGCACCGCCTCCAATGCCTTGAATAAATCGCCAAAAGACTAATTCCCAGAGGGTTTCGGAAGTTCCACAGAAGTAGGAAGCTATTCCGAAAAGTATCATTGAGGTTAAATAATAGCTTTTTCTGCCAAAATATTCCCCCAAAAAACCCGTCATCGGAATAATAATTACGTTGGCAATTGCATACGAAGTAATCACCCAAGCAATGTCTTCAATTGTTGCTCCCAAAGCACCTGAAATCTGGCTTAAGGCAACATTGACGATGGTCGTATCCAGCAATTCCATTATGGCTGCGGATATTGTTGTAATAACAATAATATATTTCTTCATTAATTAAAAATTATAAATTAAGAATTAAAAATTATGAAGGTTAAAGTCTGTTTTCCCTTACACATAATGATTAATTGCTTCTTGAAGACTTAACAATTGAAGCTAAAAGTTTGATAATTTCAACAACATCATTATTCAATGAATTAAAAATAGTTTCGTCAATAAATGACGTTTCTTTCAATAAAAATAACCAGTATTCAGTTTAAGCGGCTTCTTTTAATGATATATTCATTTTGTGTATGAAATCATTTTTTGATTCAGCATAGGTAGCTTCATTAACATTTGCTCCTATTGAGGTACCTGACCGTAATATTTGTTTACTCATTACATATTCTCTTTTCTCATCAACCAAATATTTGTAACAATTAACTATTCTTATTGCAAAGTCAATACTCTTTTTCCTGATGATACTGTCATTTTTTTTCATGTGGCATAACTTTTAATTCTTAATTTTTACTTTTTAATTAATATGCTTACATCAAGTGATAATCCTGCCCGCAACATATCTTTATTTTTCGCTAAATCCATTATCTCAATCTTTACAGGGACTCTTTGAGTTACTTTCACAAAGTTTCCAGAAGCATTATCGGCTGGTAAAAGCGAAGTTTTTGCTCCCGTTGCCTCAGCAATTGATGTAATTCTTCCTTTAATAATTCTTTCTGGATAAGCATTCAAAGTCATATCCACTTCATCTCCAATTTTCAAATTACTCACTTGTGTTTCTTTAAAATTTGCCACAACCCAAAAATTATTATCTTGCACAATGGTCATCAAAGGCTGTCCTGCTTGCACAAATTGACCAGACTCAATAGTTTTCTTCCCAATTCTGCCAGAGGTTGGGGCATATACTTTTGAATAAGTCAATTTCAATTTTTGCTGTTCAATTTTTACTTTTTTCAAGGCAATAACCGATTCAGCTTTATGGAGAGCCGCTTGTAGAATTGGCATTCTTGATTTTGCGGTTAAAATATCCTCTTGACCAGCGTCATATTGAGCTCCTAAAATCTCAGCATTTGATTTACTATCATCACTTTGTTTACGAGTGATTGCATTATCAGCCAATAAATTTGCATCACGTTCAGCATCTTTTTTAGCCTTCTCACGACGTAAATAATTAGCTTTCAAATTTGCATTGGCTGAATTAATTGTCACTTTTAAGTTGTTGATATTTGCCTTTGCATTTTCAATATCTGACTTCGACTGGATTAAATCCGCTTGCAATTCCTCCAAAACTAATTGAGCTTCATCGGTGTCAATTTCCGCTAAAACCTCATCTTTTTTTACTAAATCGTAATCTTTTATATTCACATTTCTAACATAACCTGCCATTCGGGGCAATACAGGCACAAAATAAGTTTCAATTTGTGCATTGTCGGTGTCTTCGTGAGTTGTTGCATATTTATATTTAGTATATCCGAAATATATTCCGAAACCTAAAACCACAACAAGAATTATTCTGGGAAGGTACTTTTTAATTGGACTTTGTGTTTCCATGATTATTGATTAAACGGGTTCGCCCGCACGTTTTGGTTTGGATTAAATAAATTTAGAGTTTTCAATTTAAGTAGTAAACCATATTGACGATGCAAAGGTATAATAAGTTTAAATAATAGTCAAGTATATTGACTATTATTTATTTTTATTTATCTTTGTATAAAATTTGAAACAAAATCAGTTATATGAATCCCGAAAAAAAGTTAGAAATTCAGGAATTTAAAAATAATAAAAGTCGTCTTCTCGGTAGGCTGCTTAATAAATCGTATCGATATATGAGTGAAATAGCCACAGATTTTTTACGTGAACATGGTTATTCGGATGTGAGAATAGGGCATATCGTTGCATTGGTTCACATTGAATTTGAGGGAGATACGGTTAATACTTTGGCAAACAGAGCTGGAATTACCAAGCAAGGTATGAGTAAAATCGTGAAGGAATTAGTGGATGGAAATTATGTAATTTCCGAAAAACATCCCACTGATGCTCGTTCAGTGATGGTGAAGTTAACAGATAAAGGCTATAAAGCACTAACGCTTTGGAAGGCGTGTACTGAACATGTTGACAGAAAATTTACAGAAATATTAGGCTCAGACCGTTTAGAGCAGGTAAAAGATATTTTAGAAGTTTTAGCCGATCATTATGAAAACAACGTTGCGGTGGTTCAAAATAACGATGTTTTGAATAATATGATGTTTGAAAAATGACAATTAAGTTTTTCAAACGATTCATTTGTGAATATTGTAAGGCAAGAAATCATCAACATTGGTTCCGTAGCGATGTAAATCACGAATTATAGTTGAACTAATTGGAGCTAAATGTGGAGCGGTGATTAAAAAAACAGTCTCTAAATTTTCTACTAAATATCTGTTTACTTGTGCGATTGAGTTTTCATATTCAAAATCAGTTGTATTTCTAAGTCCTCTAATCAAAAATTCTGCCCCCATATCTTTGGCAACGTTGGCGGTTAAGTCATTGTAAGATACCACTTTAACTGCTTTTCCATCAAAAGTTTCTTCAATCCAAGCAATCATTTTTTCAATGGTAAAATATCTTGCTTTATTGGCATTGTGACCGATTCCAATAATTACTTCATCAAAAAGTGTCAATCCACGCAACACGATATCTTCATGACCTTTTGTGAAAGGGTCAAACGAGCCAGGGAAAAAGGCAATTTTTTTCATAAACTTATTTTAACGTTCGGTAAATATTGGTTGAGCAATTCAAAATCTTCTGATTGTTCCGTGATATTTCCATTTACTCTCAAAATGATTTCATCGGGTTCAATTTCCAATTCATTCATCGTAAAAAGCAAGTAATAGACTAAATCCTGCGGAGTTTTGTAAGCAAAACGATTACAGAATTTCAATGTTCCGTTGGCAGTAATCACCATCGTGAAATATTGGTTGCCAAAATGTAAGAAAGCGGTTTGTGCTTTACTTGTAAATAACCCAAATTCAATTAATTGGCTGGTTTTATGTTTAAACGACATATCCACAAAAGGATATGTATCAGAGAGCCAATTATATAAATCACGGTTCGAACTATACACGTTCACAATTCCCAAATCTTTATGCGTGTATGTATGTACTTCCTCAGAATCCGTGAGTTGTTGCCCCTTCGCTAATTGCAAATAACGATTAGTGTATTCTTTCTTAAATAAATCAAGTGGAATCAAAGTAAAAGACTGATTATCAATAATTATCTCAATCGATTTCCACTTTAACGACTTCAAAAAATCGTGCGTTTCATAAATGGATGATAAATAATCTGAAATAGAAACGGCTTCTTTTTGTGAAGGAAATTCGTATTTTTCAGTAACAATTACCTCATTGTCAAGCGGTTCGATAATTTTGTAAGAAAAAGAAGATTCAGAAATTTCACATGAAAGCGTGTATTGATTTAATTTTTCAATATCAAATCGAGGGCTTTCTGTTTTTGCGACGGGTTGTATATGTAAAATAGCTGTTGGCAAAGCAATGCGGATTGGTTTAGATGCAAATTACGGATAAATCTTAGGAAAAAACAAAACTCCCTGTTCGAACTAATCTAACAGGGAGTTTTAAATCATATCGTTATTCCTTTCTTCGCCATTAAATCCGTTAAACATAAATTCAAATCAGGCATTATTTCAATGTTTATATTCCAATCATCAATCGTCCAAGATTTTTCTTTTTGAGCAATCATTACCTTTTGCGTTTTTGTATAAAACCGTATCACTTTTTCCACTCCAAAATCAAGGAGTTTTTGCGTTTTTTTATGGTAATATCCTCCTTCATCAATAAATTCCAAAGCCGCTTTTGTATCAATCTCCACTACAATTTTTGGAGGAATATCAAAATATTTGTCTTCATCCGTAGTGTCTGAAAATTGAGAACTCGCAAATATTCCAATGTCTCCACATAAATTATTTTTATGGTCCAAATGAATTCCAAATTCATTCGAGAGGGCTTCAAAATCATCTGAAAGCCTGATATTCAAATCTTTTACTATTACGGCAATAATTCTTGACTGTAAACGGCTACTTCCCATTATATCTTCAAATGTTTTTTTATTTGACAACACTTCTCTAAAACCTTCATAATAAATGGGTTTTCCGTCCATTATTTCATAAATGAGATTATGAGGTATGTCTTTTGCTTTGACAGGAAGTCGTTTTTTTCGATAGGGTGACAGCGTTGCTACCATAGATTTCAGTTGTTTAATTTGATGCTTAAAAATAGGGAATAGTTTCGGGAATAACAAAAAAACTCTTTGCCAGCATAACCTGACAAAGAGTTTTGAAATATAATCTCAATAATTTCTAATAACGATACAAATCTGACTTGAATGGTCCTGCAACGTTTACACCGATATAATCAGCTTGGTCATTTTCCAATGTTTCCAATGTAACGCCGATATGACCTAAGTGCAATCTTGCTACTTTCTCGTCCAAATGTTTTGGAAGGATATATAATTTCTTTTCATATTGGTCTGTGTTACACCATAATTCTAATTGAGCCAAAGTTTGGTTCGTGAATGATGCCGACATTACAAAAGAAGGGTGTCCCATCGCACAACCTAAGTTCACTAAACGACCTTCTGCCAAAACGATAATGTCTTTACCATCAACATTATACATATCAACTTGTGGTTTGATTTGCTCTTTCGTTGAACCATAAGTTCCGTTCAGCCAAGCCATATCAATTTCATTATCAAAGTGACCGATATTACAAACGATTGCCTTATCTTTCATCGCTCTGAAATGTTTCTCACGAATGATTTTCAAGTTACCAGTTGCCGTCACAAAGATGTTTGCACGCAAAGCCGCTTGATCCATCGTAACAACCTCATAACCGTCCATTGCTGCTTGTAAGGCACAAATTGGGTCAATTTCAGTAACTAAAACTCTACAACCTGCACCTTTCAATGATTCAGCCGAACCTTTACCTACGTCACCATAACCAGCAACAACGGCAACTTTTCCAGCCAACATAATATCAGTAGCACGACGAATTGAATCAACCAATGATTCTTTACAACCGTATTTATTATCAAATTTTGACTTCGTTACAGAGTCATTAACGTTGATGGCGGGAAGGTATAAAGTTCCGTTTTTCAAACGCTCATACAAACGGTGAACACCTGTTGTCGTTTCTTCTGAAAGTCCTCTGATTCCGTTGATTAATTCTGGATATTCGTCAAAAACCATGTTTGTCAAATCGCCACCGTCATCAAGAATCATGTTCAATTGCTGACGCTCTTCTCCAAAAAACAATGTTTGCTCAATACACCAGTTGAATTCTTCTTCGTTCATGCCTTTCCATGCGTACACAGGAATACCAGCGGCAGCAATTGCAGCGGCAGCATGATCTTGGGTAGAAAAAATATTGCATGAAGACCAAGTTACATCAGCACCCAAAGCGGTTAATGTTTCGATTAAAACGGCAGTTTGGATGGTCATGTGAAGACATCCTGCGATTCTGGCTCCTTTCAAAGGTTGAGCTTCGCCAAATTCGGCACGAAGAGCCATTAAACCTGGCATTTCAGCCTCGGCTAAACGAATCTCCTTACGACCCCACTCCGCAAGAGCGATGTCTTTAACTTTGTACGGAACGTACTGTTGTGTTTGAGTTGACATTTTTTATTAGTTTTTGAGTAAAACACTCGAATCATTTTCTTAGAATAGTACAAAATTAATACCTTTATTTTTGAATATTAAAACGCTGAACTAATTAATTTCACTTTTACCATTAAATTCAATAAAATTGGTTATTTTATCTTAAATTAGTACATTAATAGTTTATTTATCTATTAATTATTGATTTTTGAGATTGTTGAAAACAGAAAAGAGTTTGATAAAGCATATCAAACTCTTTTTATTGATGAGTTTTTTAACAGTATAATCTAACCTCTAATTCCTTTCAATTTCATTTGTGCATAATAAGGATGGTCGGGATTAACAATAAGTTCTTGTCTAGCAGGATGGACTAAAACATCCATATCTTCCAAAGGAATTGCACCTAACAAAGGTTCGCTATCTCCTTGTAAAACCATTGCATTACAAACCGTTCTCCTATTTTTAAACTTCAAAACGATTGGTCCAACAACGTTATATTCCTCAATGTGATCACGGTTCGTCGCACGATTTGCTAATTGGGCTTTTCTTTTTTCAATAAATGGCAAGTCCAATTGTTCTTGAATAGACTCGTTGATACATATATTGTAAGCACCTGTATCAACAAGAATATTAACATTCATTCGGTTTACATCTTCTTCACCGATCATATAACGACGAGCCATTTCCATATCCCCACTATTAATAAGCTCAATATCAGCATATACTAATCCCATTTTCTTTTTGTTTTAATTTATCAAATTTAATGGAAATATTGATAATAAAAAAGAGTCTGATTTTTAAAATCAGACTCTTTGAGATATGTCAAACCTACAAAATTTACTTCACTTCAAATCCACCCTCACCAATCTTAAATCCTTCAGCATAAAGCTCCACTTTATATATTCCTTCACGATATTCGGTGCCTCCACGATTATAAACCATTTCGACATAAAGATTTTCGTTATCATAATTAACCTCTCCACGAGTTGTGTAGGCTAATTCTTGTCCATTGTACGTAAAATTTCCAGAACCAGTTGCCGCATCAAAAATCGTGGAACCGTCTGGACCAAGAACCCTTATAAAAACTGTTTTACGTTCAATTTCAGTCAAATCATTTTTAGCTAACTGAAAAACGACTTTAATTTTTGCCAATCTTCTTGCACGGTATTTCTTTTCTTCTGATTCTTTACCTCTGTCGTTAATCCCAATGATTTTCACATATTCAGCACGAAGAGCGGCAGCTTTTGTTACTTTTTCTGCCAATGCTTTATTCTTGGCGGTAGCTTCTTCGTTTTGGGCTTTACCCTCCTCAACACTTTTCGCTAATCCTTGCGTTTGCCCTTTCAAACTACTATTTTCAGAAGAAAGATTCTGGTTTTGAGAAGCTAAAACAGTATTTTCTTCACGAAGTTTGACTAATTCTTCTTCCTTTGAAGCCAATAATGATTCGTAATTTTTTATTTTACCTTCATATTTTGCCCGAATGTTTGAAACCTCAGCAACACTTCTACTATTACTTTTTTGCAATTCAACTTTGTCTTGCTCTAACTCCGTTTTTGTTTTTTGTAATTCAGTCACATCTCCTCCAAGTTTCTGAACCTCAGCGATTTGTGAATCTAATTCTCTTGAAATAGAGTCTAATTTTGTGCGAGTATTTGCCAATTCCATCACCTTCGTACTAATAACTTCTTGTTGATTAGTAACTGTTTCTTTTGATTGAAAAAGCATGTAAGCTAAACCAAGAGTCAAAAGGGTCATAACGGCAAGACCCGCTTTGAGGGCATTATTACTACCCGTTTTTTGTGGTTGATTTTGATTTGAATAATTATCCATAATTTCTGTTATTGGGTTAATTCGGTTAATACTTAGATTGGATTTTATATGTCACTATTTGTCAAATTTACTCAATGAAAAAGATTTTTTGATTTATCAATGAGTAAGTGGTTGAATAAATTAGTAAGCGGTCGAGATTTCGATGTTTGTTGTTCGATGTTTGAGATTAGGTTTTCGATGTTTGGGTTTCAAAATGAGAATCTATTCCCGAGAATTGAACATTCAAAAAACGATTCTCGAACATCGATTCTCGAACATCGAAAAATGAATATCGAATTATAAAAAAGGTAAAACGCTCTCTAAACCCATTCCCCTCGAGCCTTTAACAAGTACGTGAGTATTGGTTTGTGGGTAATCTTGTAACCAAGTGTGTAAACCAAATTTATCAGGAAAATACAAAGCCTTCATTATAGGTAACTTTTTCACGGCATTTCCCATTAAAGAACCCACCAAAAGAATCTTATCAAAATTGCATTCTGCCAATAATTTTCCAATTGCTTCGTGTTCTATAATGGCATCTTCTCCCAACTCAAACATATCTCCTAAAATAACCATTTTTTTATCCGCATTTAGGTTATCAAAGTAAGTAATTGCGGCTGACATGGAAGAAGGATTTGCATTGTAAGCATCCATCAACACATTATTTGAGTTTTTTTTAATAAATTGTGACCGATTATTATTGGGTTCGTAATCAGCAGCAGCTTGACAAGCAATTTTTGTTTCAATACCAAAATATTGACCTATTCTAATGGCAGCCGCAATGTTTTGAAAATTGTATATTCCCGTGAGATGTGATTTGTAATAGCCTCCTTCAGGATCCACAAAAATTACAAAAGGGCTATCTTCTAACATCGTAATTACAGTTTGAAAACGTCTATTTGTATCGGTCGTAAAAGTAATTATTTCATTAAAACCTTGTCGTTCCAATGCCATTTCATGAGTAGGAGCGGATGCCACATTAACGAAAATGGTTTGATTATTTTCGGCTAACCAATCGAATAATTCTCCCTTACCTTTTCTAACGCCTTCCAATCCACCAAATCCTTCTAAATGAGCCTTTCCAATGTTAGTAATGAAGCCGTGAGTAGGCTCACAAATCTCAACCAATTCCTTGATATCGCCTTGTTTATTGGCTCCCATTTCAACGATTGCGATTTGAATAGAATCGTCAATTGCTAAAATCGTTAGTGGAACTCCGATGTGATTATTGAGGTTTCCGATGGTGGCATAAGTCTTGAATTTTGTAGATAATACACTGTTAATCAGTTCCTTAGTAGTCGTTTTTCCGTTTGAACCCGTCAAACCTATAAATGGAATGTCTAATTGCTGAGCGTGGAAATTTGCTAAATTTTGTAGTGCCTGTAAAACATCTTGAACCAACAAAATATTTTCATTAGCAACAACTTCTGAATTATCCACAATGGCATATTTTGCTCCCTTTTCAAGTGCTTGTTCTGCAAAAAGATTTGCATCAAAATTGGGACCTTTGAGTGCAAAAAACATAGAATCAGTAGGTATTTTGCGAGTATCGGTTGAAACCCCAGAACATTCTCTGTATTTTTGGTATAAATCAATAAGCGAAATCATGGTTTTATTCGTTATGGTTTTAATATTTCACAGAGAAAAGCAAATACGTAAAGATTTTAATGATCTTTCTTAGAATTTTAACTTAATTTTCTTTGCGACTTGATAATTTTGCGTAAACAATTTTTTGTTCACGAAATTAATCTATTGAAAACATAAAATCTAATCTATTGTGATACAAGAAATATTTACCCATAAAATTTCATTTTTGTTCCTCTTATTGCTTAATTTTCTAAATTCTTCAATGAGTTATGGACAAGAATTTACCTTCAAATTTGATAATTCCTTAAAAATTATTCAAAACGGACAAACACTTGTAAATCCTTTTGTCGGCGGATTAAATGCACCTCAATTTTCTACTTGTAAATTAGATAATGATGGCGTTGAAGACCTTGTAGTTTTCGACAGAACAGCCAACAAAGTTTACACTTTTTTGGCTTCAAAAGATAATACTGGAAAGTATTTCTGGCAATATTCCCCTCAATATGAAAATGCTTTTCCATTAATACAAAATTGGATTTTACTCAGAGATTACAACCGAGATGGGAAGAAAGATATTTTTACTTATACATCGAGTGGAATTAAAGTTTATCAAAATTTAAGTACCACGAATTTGTCCTTTAAATTGGTGGCTGATCCCGTTTACAGTACGGGTTATTCGGGGAAACTCAACTTGTATGTGAGTTCTTCTGATATTCCTTCAATTACCGACGTTGATAATGATGGAGATGATGATATTGTTGTTTTTGACCCATCGGGTAACTTTGCTTCCTTCCATAAAAATTATAGTATTGAAAATTATAAAAATGCTAACGTGTTGGAATTCAAAAGAGTAGGTGATTGTTGGGGAGGTTTTTTGAAAGAACATTATGAAGATATGGTATTTAATCAACCTTGTGGTGAAAACCCACAACCCTTGCAAAATCCGTTTCCATCTAAAAGTAGTGCTAAGGTTTTACACTCTGGAAACTCAATGCTGATGTTAGATTTGAATGGAGATGGGTTGAAAGATGTTTTGTATGGTCATGTTACTCAAAATAGAGTTGCTTCAATGATAAATACTGGAACAAATAATCAAGCAAAATTCAATAGCGGGAATTATAATTATCCCGATGTATATCCCGTAAATTTTCCAGTTTTTCCAGCCATTTATTATGAAGATTTAGACTTTGATGGAGTTAAAGATTTAATTGCTTCCCCCAACGGTCCAGACAACGCTTTGCAAACCGTTGATTATCAGAATTCTGTTTGGTTTTATAAGAATAAAGGTAAAGATGATAAACCCGATTTTAGTTTTATCCAAAAAAATTTATTGCAAAATACAATGGTTGATGTAGGAGAAAACGCTGCTCCTGTTTTTGCTGACATTGATGGAGATGGCGATCAAGATTTATTGGTTGGAAATGCAGGGAATAGGGGAGATGCAGGCTATCGAGCAAGTATTTATTTGTTTGAAAATAAAGGGAATAATACTTTTGAACTCACAAACTCTGATTTTTTGGGAATCAACAAAAATCTTCAATTATTTGATGTGAAACCATTTGTAACCGACATGAACGCTGACGGAATAGAAGATTTTGGCTTCATCTCCAATTCATTTACGGGCGTAAATATTCGATATTTTCCAAACAAAGCACCCAAAGAAAAGGCTTTCGATTTGAAGCTTTCTGAGGGAGTAATTTTGCCACAAGTTCAATTTCTATCAAATGGTGATTTTCCTTTGTTTTTTGATTTGAATAAGGATGGTTTAAATGATTTAATAATTGGAAAAGCAAGTGGAAGATTAGAGTATCATAAAAATACTGGAACCGCTAAAAATCCGAACTATATACTTGAAAATGAGGAATTTGGCGGAATTGATTTTAATTATGTAGCTGGTGGAAATTCATTAGCAATTGCCGATCTGAATGGCGACGGAAAAGAAGAATTAATCACTGGAAATAGAAGCGGATATTTGAAGGTTTATAAAAATATTACCGAACAAAATCAAAAGAAATTTGTGGCTGACAGCACCAATATTTTCGATGATTTTAATGGAAAAAATGCTTCAATTCAAATAGGAGGAGGATTAAATGTAGCAATTGCTGATTTGAATAATGACAAAATTCCTGATGTGATGATTGGCACAAATACAGGGGGTTTGAAGTGGTTAAAAAATACGTCAAAATTCATCATTACTGCTAACGAGGAGTCCATAAATTTTACAATATTTCCGAATCCTACCAACAGATATGTGTACATTAAAAACCCTATTGTGGGTGATTATGACCTTTTTGACATTACGGGAAGAAGAATTTTTGCTCAAAAAAATTCTCAAACAAATCAAGAAATTTCTTTCGATTTGTCCACTCAAAATGATGGAATATACATCTTAAAAATTTCTGCCGATGGAATATTGAAAAAAACTGAGAAAATTATTTTGAAGAAATGATTTTTTTGTAAATAGATTTAGAAGATGTTTAAATTTTATAAATATCTGAAAATGAATGAATTACGAAATAAACTGTAAGCTCTTTCCGAAATCCCGCTGTTTGAGCGTAGCGAGTTTCGGGATTTCTTGATTTTCTTTTGTTACTTTTCTTGTATCAAGA
>JANXML010000038.1 GCA_025354645.1 Arcicella sp.
AACCGAAGTAGTTTTTGGGATGATGCACCTGTTAGGCGTTTTCTTTGCTCCCAGAATAAAAGACCTTGGTTCTCAGCAATTATACGGATTCAAGGGCAAGAAAGAATATGCAGAATTAGACTATAAATTAATACCCGACCACACTATAAATAAGGCTCTGATTGAGAAACATTGGGGACGCCCAGTCGGGACGATATTCTTAGGATAATGGCATCGTTAAAATTGGGTAAAACTACCGCAGAACAAGTTTTAAAGCGGTTAAATTCGTATTCTCAGCAAAATCCATTACAAAAAGCGATGAAAGAATTTGGTAAGATTATCAAGAGTTCTTTCATCCTCAAATATTATGACGACCTTCCCTTACGCCAGTCGATTGAGAAAATGTTGAGCCATATTGAACTAATGAATCGTTTTGCCAAAGCGGTATTTTTTAGCAATAATCAAGAGTTTCAAGTCGCCACAAAAGAAGAGCAAGAGAAAATTATTCAATGCAGATTGTTACTGCAAAATGCGATTGTGTTGTGGAATTATATGTACCTATCAGAAATGCTGACAAAAGCACAGTCTCAGGAAGAAATGGAGGAGATAGTAGCAGTTATTAAGAACTCAACGGCAGTCGTTTGGCATCATGTAAACATGATGGGCGAATATGACTTCACTAAGTTGCTGAATAACAATAACTTACGCTTTGATATTGACAAAATAAGGGCTTGGAAGTATCGAAAAGTAGCTTAAAAAATAACCCTGTAAGTTGCTGACTATTAGTAACTTACAGGGTGCTATGTAATTTTTGGCCCAATAAGGGACTTGCAACCGGTTACTCCCTTGGCTTTCCGTCTTGATAATTTTATCCGCTTTGCCAATAATTTTACTAACGGTTTCGGCGGTCTTGATGTTGGCTACTCGTCCGTAAAAGTGATTATTAAGATTTGATACGATGGTTTCCGCCTCTTTCATGCCGTAGTTTTTCTCAATTTGAGATAAATCCTGAGCCATAAAAATTGTAACCACTTTATTGCCACGGGCGGTTGCGGGAATTTGCTCAAATTTAGGAATGTAGAGCGTAGGAACTTCATCCAATAAAACAAAGCTGTGGTGCTTGTTTTGTTGATTCATGGATTTGAGAGCGACCGTACAAATACAACTAATCAAAGGAGCAAAAGCCTCTACCAAAGATGGACTTGTTCCCAAACATAATAGTTTAGGATTTTGAGGATTATTCAAGTCCAAACTAAAATCATTACCCGATAATACATAAGCAATTTCTTGGGTATTAATCCGTGCCAAGGCAATTTGGAGCGTAGAAATTACCCCCGAAATCTGTTCATTGGCTTTTTGGTCAATGGCAGTAATAATACTTCTCACGATGGCGGCACACTCATAATCTTGGCGAAATAAGTTAATCAAATCGTTATAATCTTCGGAAAGAATCAAATTAACTACGTGCGGAATGGTGCAATATTTGGGATGATGTTTACGCATATACCAAATCGTGGCGGTGAGCATTGCCGTTGAAGAACGAATCCAAAAATCCTTCCTTTGAATGGACTCAGGCATTAAATTTGAAATAATTGCGGTACTGTATTCTTCGGCATACGCTGCCGTTGGAATATAAGTTGGGTCAAGAGCATTAACTCGGTGGCTCTTATCAAGGTCTTGAAAATTAATGACATAAAAGCCAATTTGAGGGGCATAGTTTTGGTATTGGTGAAAAGCAAAATCCGTTAAAGATGGAAATTTAAAATCATAAATAATACCTGAATAATTCTTCTGAGCGGTTTGCTCAATGATGGGTTCTGCAACGCTGTAAGATTTCCCCGAACCCGCCGCTCCAATTACTAAAATCCCTCTGAATGGGTCTGGAACGTTCACCCACGCACCATTTGAACCCGCAAATGAAAATGAATAAGGATTTATTATCGGTTGTTTATCATTAGGAATATTTTTCTCATTTTTGGGTTTAATTTTTAGAAAATTTCCTAAGAAAATCCCTCCAATTAACACGCCTAATAATAGCAAAGGAAAGAAAAATATTGGGTACGGATTTTTGTGAATGCCTATCCAAGCAATGGCAGAAATAGCAAAGACAGTTGTTCCAATTATATCTCTACGGTAGTTCTTTTTAAGTAACGTTTCATGGTTAATTTGAAGAGTTGAATGTTGAAAGGTAAAACAAAGAGGGTACAAAATGACACATAAAACTCTGATACCAATTCCTCCTTTTTTATAGAAATTGAAAGCAATAATTATCCATTTTGAAGGATTTATAAAATCTCCAAAGTGTAAAGCATATTCTCCACAAGCAAGAATAAATAGGGCAACAACGATTCCATAAATCGCTATTTGATTTTGAGAGTTCATAAATTTTTTGCTTGTAAAACTTTGGTAGTCAATACGCTACGTCAATTAAACGAAGGTCGGTTAATAATATTTCTTCGTTTCTTTTTCCTCACATAATCTTCTGGTGAATCGCCTTCATAACCAATATCGAATACACTTTTTGAAATACTTATCATTCTCTCTTGGTTTGAATCTTTCAGTAAATATTCGATTTTTTCAGATGAAAATTTATCATTTATTGAATTATTATACGCTTGGGACATTTGCAATTTTTCTACATAATTTGGAGGTACTCCCCTACCCTCTTTAATCTCTTTTTCAATGCTCCGTAAACTTTTATAAAACCCATCACTGTAATTTTTCTCTTTTCCAATCCTTCCTATTTCAGCTGCATCAAATTCTTTATCGGTTAAATCAAAATTATTTTTAATTTTCTCTATTTTCTCCGCTAAATATTCGGCTTTTCTGTTGGGCTTCTCCCCTGCCAAAATGTGATATGGATTCAATATTACCTCTCCTTTTTCAAGCTTTTGTTCTATCTTTTTCAAATCCCTGTAAAATCCCCCTTCAAAACCTCTTTCTTTGGCAATCTTAACCACTTTCTCCTTTTCGATAATCTTCTCAACGCCTGGATAATTTTGAGACCATTTTTCGAGTCTATCTCTCAGTTTTTTCTCTTCCAATTCTAAATTTTTGGGTGGACTGTATTGAAACATCAAATTAAACTCTTTGATGTTCTTCAATGTCCAATCCGCTTTTGAAAATCTTTTTTGATTTCCCTCGGGTGAAAGTGTAATTTTCTGGTCTGCATCCCTCCTTGACACGATTACATGAATGTGTGTTTGTAGCCCAGGCTTTTGCGTTCCTGAACGTGCTACCCCCTCTTTCACCGTTTCATCCGTACCCGAAAATTTTCGTTCTTGATGAATGGTTGCAAACCATACTAAATCTTCTTTTTGAACCTTTTTCTCACTACCTAATTGGAAATTATTTCCATAATTTTCCATTACTTTTTGGGTATATTCAACTAACTTTTTTTCATCATTTTTAAGGTGTTTTAATTCATCTTGACTTGGGCTAATTATCAACGTAAAAAATTTAGCATCAGTAGCCTTTACTCCTTTTATATTGTTATCAATTTTACTCAAAACTTCATCAGACTTTATATCCATTTCTCTTTGATTGAAGAAATAAATTTCTGGCGAATTATTTTCTTTTGCTTCATGTTTTAAGTAGTTTACTAATCTCTCCGCACTACCTTTATTATCGTAAACTACATTTCCAAATTCTTTCGTTTTTAATATTCGAGTGACCATAATGTTATCATATTTCGGATGTAAATTTTTCAATTTCTTCATCAAAAATTATTTGCATTTTTTGAGATAAATTTTTGATAAAATCTTCATCATTATTACTCAATTTATAACTTGCTGCCAGTTGTATTTCTTGCATAATTTTGTTCTTAAAAGCAAGCAATTGAATAGCTTTCTGGGTATTTTCTATTTCATTTATCCGTATTCTTACTTCTTGCATCGCTTGTGCCATTGGTTTAACAAAATCAATTTCTTGTTTTTTCATAAAACCAAATATTTGACTTCTCATTTTAGCCATTTCTTTATCCAACCCTTCTTGTTTTTCCGCTTTACTTGGGTCAATCCCTGACCTTAAAACGTATAAACATGAATTAGCGATAAAATCCTTCATGGACATCTCCAATTCCTTAGAACGCCTCTCTATGCGTATTTTCAAAGGTTTTTCAACCTTTATCGCCGTTCTCGTTTCTTTCGTTTCCATTTCCGTATTTTTTTGACACCCATAACCTATCTGATAGTCAGATACTTAGCAATAAAAACACCCACTATCAGCAACTATGTTGCTGATAATCAATGAATTAACTATGTTATATTCTTCCATCTTGCTAAAAAAAAGCACCCGACTACCTTTCCTCAATATTGAATCTTTTGATATTTGTCTGTTTACAAATAAACAAATTGTATTGTAAACAAAATATTTTTATGATTTTACCAATTTTTACCTTTTGTTATTACTATTAAACTATACTTTTTACTTTTCCTACCCCTACGAATCCATATTTCACTTCATATTGCTCTTCACATTCACAATATCCTATTTTAGCAATGTTTAATTGTAAATTTGCAAACAAAACAACAATTTTAATAGACAACATTTTGAAGTAAAATAAGATAAAAAATATAATACAATTTGTAAACAAAATTACAAATCAAATTATTAACGAATTGATTATTTGTAAAATTGTATAGTAAACAATTTATTTTGTAAAATAGTATATTTGTTGATTTGACAATTAATTGATTTATAAATTATTAAAATAGTTTATAAATTGTATTGTCAATGAGTTGATAAATTAAATTATTGACAAATTGATTAGTTTATAATTTTACTATTTGTATATTTGTACTGTTTACGAGTTGATTTATCAATTTATTGACTAATCAACATTTTTACTTTTCAACAAGACAATTATTTAATATGGCAAGAATCATTTGCATTGCAAACCAAAAAGGAGGAATCGGCAAAACGAGCTGTACGCTTTGGCTGGCGGGGGCTTTGTCGGTAGATTACAACCAAAAAGTATTAGTCATTGATGCGGATGCTCAACAAACAATCAATGACCTCAGAACAATGGAACGAGAAAATGGTACTGAGGTGTTTCCTTTTGAAGTACTTTCAGCATCACCCGAAAGTATTGAAGCGGTTATTGAGGAGCATTTTGATACTTATGATTTGATATTTTTGGATATGCCACGTATGACGGGAAATGATGAAATGATTGTGGACGTGTTGGCAGTCTGTGATTCAATGCTCGTTCCTTTTGTGGCTTCTACTGCGGACACGATGTCCACGGGTGTATTTATGAATATTGTGGAAAGTTTGGGTGAAATTAGAAAAGAGGAGAATTTACCGTTTTACTATTTTGGCTTTTTGAATAAATCGAATCGTAGAAAAGAAAACGATTTTATTCCAGAATACGCAAAAGATTTGGGGATTGTCATTTTTGATACGCCAATCAAGGATAAAAAAGTCTTTCAACAAATCAGTACCAATAAATCAATCTTAGATTCAAAGGATGGAAAAACAGACTTCAAGCCATTTGTGGACGAGTTTATCAAAAAATTTGAATTAAAAATTTCAACCAAAAAGAAGAAATAACCAATGGCAAAAGATAATAAAAGTACGGGTTTTGCGAGACCTTCGAGAGCTGCCAAAGATAAAGTATTAGCAACGGCAAAAGAAGCTATGAAGTTTTCGGAAGTGGATGATAAAACTGTTCAAATGGTATCACCCAAAATTGAAGAAGAAATTGTGATGCCTGAAAATACAAATCTCGGATTGAGTTCAGGAGAAGAACCACCAATAGAAGTTGAAGAAAATAATGCAGAAGAAAATCCCGCTAATGAAGCAAGTGGGGTAGGGGAGGGGGATAAACCCGTTCAACTCGTGGGGAAAAAAGTGAAACGTAAAGCAAAAGAAGCTCGTATGGATAGTATGAGGGATGGACGTTTTTACATTGCTCTTGACCCCGACTATAAGGAGTTGGTGAAATTGGTTGCCACTCGTAAGAAAATGACGATTGGAGAATTTATTGAAAGATTAATTGATGGGGATAGTGAAGCAAAAAAAGTTAGACAGGCATTGATGTTGTTGAATAATTGATTTTCAATAATTGGGTAAATTACCGTTCAATGATTAAAAATAACTCTAATAATTCATCGTAAGTCCATAATTCGGGTTTGGATTGACGGCGGTAAAAAACCTGTGCATCCATACCCAATCTTTTTTGAAGATAGTTATTTTTATAACCCGATTCTTTGGTTCTACTCTCGATACTGTGTAAAAGGGCTAAGAAATTGTAGTAAGAGCCTTTATCTACTTTTAAAAAGTCCATCAGCTTCTCTAACTCCTCAAATGTCCATTGACGTTTACCCGTAATTTTATTGTGAATATTACTGATTGAGCCGCCCAAAACCTCCTGTAATACCCTCAATTCAAGGTTTTTATCAATTAGACTTGTTGTAAGATTTCGCACGAATTGCTGAAATTCATTCAAAACTTCTACGCCCGTGCGGTTATTTATGGTTGTTATTTCTGTCATAATTATTACACAAAGATAATATAAAAAATTAACGTATTTGAAAAAATATGAATTTTAACAAAAATTTTATAATTTTTTTACGACTTCATAAAATAAAGTGAAATTAGCTTCCGTTATTTAATCACATTACGAAATATTGCATAAAACTATCATACAAAAAACCATTAATGATTTGAAAGCGTGAGGATTACCAAAGGGTAATTCTGTTTGTTCAACCCATTTAAAAGTTTAATGCCATGCAAAAGGCTATGTCTGTAAGGTCAGGAAAATTCGTAATGTCCACCCTACTAATCTTAACTTTCTTATTGCTTTCTCAGGATGTGACGGCTCAACAGGGCGTTGCACAAGCACTTGTAAAAATAAAGAACACCCTTTATTTAGTGGGAAATGCAATCTTCGGTATTCTACTCATTATTGGTATCGTGAAGGTGGTATCAGGCTTTATCACCAATTCACAAAGTGCGGTACGCAATCTCATTTATCTTATTATCGGTGTTGCTATTTGGTTTTTCTTCAACTACATGATTGAAGACTTGGCTGGATTGATTGGTGGTGATGGTGGTTCTTTTAACCGTTAGTCTTCAAAAAGATGCACGTTAGAAAATCGCTCGAAAAACCCACGAAAATTCTTGGGATGAAATTTCAAGAATTGGGAATTGTGATAGTTTCGTTTGTGGCACTCACGGTTTTTATGAGCCTGTTGAGAATGGTAATTACTGTACCACCGATTGTACCGACTATTGGATTTATTGTTGTCATTGGATTGCTCGTGGTAGTACGCATGGCGGAAAAGAGAAAACATCCTTCGTTTTTGATTTCAGCGATAAGTTTTTACTTGAAACAACCCAAAAGAATAACAATGACGAACCCTAACTTATTGAATAAAGATGTCTGCAAGAAAAAGGATAAAAACATTTGAAGATGTTTTACCAATATTTTCCATTGAAGATAACGTCTTGATTTTCAGGGATGGTAGGGTAGGAGTGGGGTTTGAAGTTTCACCAGTAGAAATGGAGAAACTGACAGGAAATGAGTATGATTCCATGAATCAAGCGTTTGCCAATGCGTTGAAATCATTGCCTTTAAAAACGGCTGTCCAGAAGTTGGATTGTTACTTTCACAAGAAATATTTACCCCCGAAAGGTGGATTAAAATACTTTGAAGAAAAGACGGTCAATCGGTTTTACGAAAAGAAAATACTGCATCACAAAAGTTATCTAATGTTAAGTTTTGGGAGGCAGGAGCAAGTGCAAACCAACGCATTTAATACGCTTTATGCGATGGGGGAGAGTTTAATCAAAAATCCATTTGAAGATATTTTGAAAACGGTTAGTCTGGCGGAACATTCCACGAAAGAGTTTATCAATATGATTTCTGTGTATGGAGTCAGTTGTAAACGAATGGAGAATGAAGGTTTAATGGATTTCTACCAACAATATTTTAACCTTGATTTTGAAAAAAATCAGGATGGATTTAATCGAAGTTTTGCGGCTCAATCCGATAAAGTTTGTATTGGAGAAAAACAAGTAAACATCATTTCCATGATTGGACAGGGGAGCGTAGTCTTCAATTCAGTCAAGTCAAATTACGGGGTTGAAACTAATAACGTATATACGTTAGGGTTACACATGGACTACCCTCACATCCTATCTACAAATATACTGATTGAGGATAGAGAGAAGGTTTTGAGTAGTTTGGATATGGAACAAAAATTGAATCGAAATCTTGATTTTTTGATGTCTCAGGACAACAAAATTAAGATGGTTGAGATTGATGATTTTACGGAAGAAGTACGTTCAGAGAATAAGAGTTTGGTTTCGGTAAACGTTTCAGTTATTATTTGGGCGTTATCAGATGAAAAAAGGGAGGAGTATATCCAAAGAACGGTTGCAGGATTTCGGCAAATGGCTGGGGCTGAAACGTTCATTGAAACGATAGATTCCGCCAATTTATTTGTGGCAAATGCACCCGCCAATAGTTACCAAAATTACCGTTGGTTACTCATGAGTGGAGACAATGCAGCGACTTATAATAATTTTATCACCAGTTATCATTCGGCTAAAAAAGGGGAATTATTGTGTGATAGGATGGGAAATCCTTTATTGGTAAATCTCTTTAATACGGAGTTGAATAACCAAAATTCGATAACGATTGGACCAACTGGTTCGGGAAAATCGTTTACGATTGGCAGTTTGATGATTCAACGATTTGAGGGTGGAAACAGGCAAATTATTATTGATGTCGGAGGAACATACCGTTCAATGATGTCCGCTTTGCAAGGTAAATATTTTGAATATGACCCTGAAAGTCCGCTCAAATTCAATCCATTTGTCATTGATAGGGATGCGGATGGTCGTTACAACATGACAGGGGATAAAGTTAATTTTCTAACTTCCTTGTTATCAGTTATTTGGAAGGGAACGAAAGGAGAAATATCACAAGCGGAGCGTTCCGTTTTCGTGAAATTAATCCCGATGTATTACCGCTATTTTGAGGATAAAATGCCTTTCAATGTACCCTCAATAAAAGGTTTTTATGAATATTTGAAGGAGTTTCAAACTGAATTTAAAGAGACAGCGGAATACCAAAGAATTGCCCGTTCATTCGATTTTGAGGAGTTTTTTATCGTGCTTGAACCCTTTGTTTATGGACAATATCAGGACGTATTAAATTCGGAAGAATTTGAAGATATTTCGGCAAATACCTTGATTTGTTTTGATATGGCAAAGATAAAATCTAATCAACTGTTATATCCAGTAGTCGCCATGTTGATAACGGAATTAGCCCTTGACCAAATAAGGTTATTTCCGAAAGACCGAAAATATCTTTACATGGATGAAGCGTGGTCAATGTTATCTGATACGATGGGCGATTTTGTGGAAACCATGTATCGAACGGTTCGGAAAAATAACGGGGCAATGTGCATCATCACGCAAGGCATTGATGAAATAATCAAATCTACGGTTGGTTCTGCCATTATTGCGAATGCAGCAACTCAAATCATTTTGAATCATACCGATAAGGTGCAGGTCGATAAATTAGCCCAATATTTAGGCTTTACCCAGCACGAAGTTGATAAGATAAACTCGATTAGAGTTTCAACCGATTACCGTGAAATTTTTATCAAACAGGGCGATTATGCAAGGGTATATATTTTGGAAGTGTCTGAGGCGATGAACGCTGTTTTAACGTCAAAACCATTGGAAAGAGAACATCTAAGAACACTTCAAAAAAAATACAATGGCAATATTCAATTTGCTGTAAATCAGTACATTGAAGATAAAAATGGAGTTGCTGAAACGGATTAAATAATCCTTATTTTTTATAAAAACTTCTCAATTAAAAGACCCTATTATCATGGAAGATTTAGATAATGCACTCAGCTTTACCACTGCGGCACTAACGGATATGGCAATGAAACCATGTCTGGGAATTATACTTTGTTGCACCATTTTACATTTCTTTCTGACTTACGCAAAAACGTATTTAACGAGTAGTGATTTAAGCATTGATTATTCGCCCATTTTGCGTTGTGTGGCGGTCGGTTTCTTCGTGGCATATTATGGAACTTTGATGCCCATTGTGGCGGGTGGTATTAATTCAATCACGGGTGCTTTCAACAAAGTACCCGATGTGATGCAAGCACTCAGTAACATTACCGATGCAATGGCTCAAAATCCAAAGACTTCAACGACTTTTGAGAAATCGTTTTTTACGGAGGGTTTTACGCTTCCTTTCAACGATGGAAAAACGTTTATTACTTACATCGTTTTGTGTATTGAACAGGGTTTAACGATGATTGTAAGGCTTTTTGTGGAAAGAGTACGTTCAATTCTGTATGCTTTTCTGTTTGCGGTTGGACCTTTGGCTTTGGCGTTTAGTTGCATTCCTGGGCTTACTGGAATTGCAACGCATTGGTTTAAGGTTTGGCTCTCCGTTTCACTTTGGACGGTAACACTCGCTATCATTGATAATTTGGTAATTGTGATGCAGAAACAAATTATTCAATTGGTCGGTAATGCCCAAGATGGCACGGCATTTACGATGGATGTTGTTTGTATTAATTTGGTCTTTATTGTGATGTATTTCAGCATACCAGCTCTGACCACGTATTATGTGGGGGGCAGTGGTGGTGGACAGTTCATGGCAAGTACCAAAAGTTCATTTTTAGGTTTAGGAAATCAAGCTACGGCTTTTGGTCAGCAAAAAGCTAAACAAATGTCTAATTGGTACGACAAAACATATAGCCGTCTGAAGGGAGGGAAATAATATGAAAGGTATTGCACAAAATTTCAATGAGGCTTTCAAGGCGTTAAAGTTCATTACAGCGTTGTCTGTGGCACTTTTGTTTATCTCAAATATTGTGTGGTTCATATTTTTTTCCCACGAGGTCGAGAAGTTGAATAACAAAATATTTGTAGTATCTGACAATGGAACGATGACGGCAATCGCCAAAACGGAGCAAACGCCAAGCATTTATGAGGCAAAAAATCACATCAAAACGTTTATGCAAATGATGTTTGCTCACGATGCCGAGACTTTCAAAGACCGAATAAATATCGGATTGAAATTGATTGAAAGAACGGATGGTTTAGCCATTTATGAAGGATTTAAACGTGGTCAAGTATTGGAAAATTACAGTAAATACAATTCCAGAACCTTGCTTGAAATAGATTCTATTCAAGTAAATGTGTCAATTGAGCCGTATAATGGCGTTGTTTATGCTCGACAAATTGCCTTGTATCAAAAAGAGAGAAGTATGAAACCGATTGCGGCACGTTTTGAAGTTACACGCACCTATCGGTCAGAGGATAATCCATTTGGTTTACTGTTGAAAAATTTTACATTTATTGGATATAATCCACCCGTAAAAACTCGTGAAGAAATCCATGAAAATCCATGAAAAAGCTATCATTAATCTTGCTATTGAATTGCCTTCATTTTTTCATTTTCTCCCAAAATTCTTTGGATTCTCGTGGCTTAATGCCCGTAGATACTATTTGGGTAGGTCGTGAAAGTACCGTGTATGTGATTTTACCAGAACCCGTTAGCCTTTTTGATATTGGCAATAAAGATTACGTTGGGAAAATTGAAAATGGCTCAATTATTTTCCTCAAAGCAACTAATCCTTTTGCAAAACCATCTACGATGTTAATTCAGTATGGCAATACAATTTTTCAAGGATATGTGGCATTTCGTGAAAAAATTGAGAAGCCGTTTTATGATTTCAGAGCTTCGCAAAAAACTGATTTAAGTGATAAGCCCAAAATGGATAAATCGCCTAAATTATCGCTTGGAAGGCTTAAAGAAGCATCGGATAATATTAATTTGAAAGAAAAAAATAGTGATGTCATTGTGAAGTTAGTGAGCATTTTCAATGACCAGCAAGCTACTTATTTAAAATTTGAGGTTACGAATCAATCTACTATTATTTACCAAGTTGATTACGTTTCATTCATTTATAAAACTCATGTAAAGCGGAAAAAGAGAAATCAATTAACTCCGCAACAACAAGAAATTGAGCCGCTTGAATTTGAAGCACCGATGATGATAGGAGCGGGGGGAATGGAAAGTTTTATGTATGCCATTCCATTGTATTCAGCCACGGAAAACGATTATTTGGAAGTAGTTTTTAGGGAGGGAAAAGGAGCAAGATTATACTCGTTAGGAAATGGATTGCGAATAAAAGACGTGAAAATTCAGAGTCATCAGGGAAGATAGCTCGTCTTTATATTGCTTAATATTTTTAAAGAATTTGAGAATTGCCTGTCGGAATTTTTCTTTCGTTCGATAGA
>JANXML010000039.1 GCA_025354645.1 Arcicella sp.
AAAAAAACGAGAATGAAATCTCGTTTTTTTGTTATTTTACGTAACTTACAGTATATTCAGAAAGCGTTGCGGAGGCTTTATTTTTCAACAAATCTCTAATGCTTGCATCGTTCGTGTCATAATATCTTTCGATATATTTGATAACTTGATCTTTTGTATAGCTTGTAGTCATTTCACCAGATGTTAATTTAGAAACCGTGAAATCAATCGTTGGTTTGCCCGTTCCATAATTCAATGATACTGCCGTTCCTGTAACTGTATATTTAACTGCTTCGCCTTCAAAAAGTGCCGTTCCGTCCGCTTTGAATTCAATGATTGAGCCGTCAGCTGTATCGTCCAAATCCACCACTTTTGTGCTTCCACTCGATATAAAGGTTAATTTTCCAACGCTTCCATTATGTTTCCACTTGCCTGCAAGTGTGGAAGTTGAAGGCGTTATTGCTTCGTCTTTTTTACTACAACTCAATATGAAAAGTAGGGTTGCAACAAAAAGAAATTTTTGAAAAGTAATTACATTTTTCATGATGGGTGGGTTTTTTGTTCGTATTTTATTAACAATCAAAGCAAAAATCATGCCTTTTGGTTTAGCCACAAAACAAAAAGGCGAGAGAAATTCTCGCCTTTTTGTTTATGAAATTTTACTGATTAATTGTTGAATCTGAATGAAATTCCTATTCCAAACATATTAGGAAATCCAGATCTTTTTTGATTTAAATTAATGAAATATTCACCATAAGCACCTACTTTATCATTAAACATAAATCTTAATCCAATAGGTAAAGCGAATCCTACATCATAGCCTTCTGATAGTACTTTACCAATTTGTCCTCCAACATAAGGATCAAGCGTTCTACTGTCTCTCACGCCAAAAGCTTCTCCTAAATGATAGGTTACTCTTCCTCCAATGTATGATTCTCCATCAGCACCAGAAATTACGTTTATGAAATTTCCTCCAATACTCACATTTGGGGCTACTCCAAAATCTACTCCTGCTCTTATGAAGGTATATCCACTTGGAAAATAAAGACCTCCACTTCCCAAAACATCTCCTTTATCCATAAATTGGGCTTGTGCAGAGAATGAAGCGGTGAAGAATAAACAAATAATTGTAGCAAGTTTTAAAACATTTTTTTTCATTTTGACTTAGGATTTATTTAGTTAGAAATAAGAAAGATATAAATGATTTACGAATTTATGACTATTTTGATTTTTAAAAACTATTTTAAGACGTAATTATCGTTTAAATCTGTTTATTTAACATTTGTTTAACTTTGTAAAAGCGTAAATATAAAAAAAAGAGCCAATCTTTTCAGATTGACTCCTTTCTAAATGAGTAAACGGTAGGTTTTAAAATTTCAACGCAACACCTAACTTCAAAGCGGCTGAACCTGCTCCTGCTTCTGCAAATCCACCTATTTTTTCAGTAAAATAATAACGAGCACCAACATGAATTTGTGGATAGATACCTCCGAATCCAGAAAGACCACCCGAAGACAAATATCCTAAACCAGCACCAGCATAAGGATCTAATTTATCTCCTGCTTTTAATAATTCTCCTAAATGATACGAACCTCTTGCTGAAAAATATAGCCATGTGTAGCCAGAACCCAAAACTGAATAACTTAAAAAATCTGCACTACCACCAGCACTAATGTTTTCAGTAAATCCATGTTCAAAAGAAATACCAAATGCGGTTCCATAGGTATTAGCTACACCTATTCCTAAATTAACTAAATTATCACCTTGTTTATAAGCCTGCGAAAAGCCTTTAAAAGAAGTGGTTAGCAATACTGCTAAAAGAAAGGAAAAAGTTAATAATTTTTTCATGTTACAAAAAATTAAGGGTTGAAAAATTGATTTAGTGATAATGACGATTGAGATTTAATTTGATTAATAGCCTTTATCTTACGTCACAAATTAAATACTTTTTATAATTACAATAACAATAAACTTAGTAAGCGGTCGAATTAATTTCGTATTTGGTCAATAATCTCCTATAAATATACATTTTTTCTATTTCAAACCCAAATCTTCTTGAATAGCTGAAACCTTTGTTTTCAAACTTGCCAACACACTTTCAAAATCTTCTGGGCGATTTAAGGGAGCATTTACAGAAACGTAAAACTTAATCTTAGGCTCCGTTCCTGATGGACGGGCAGAAACTTTTGTGCCATCCGCTAAAACCAATTGAATCACATTTGATTTTTCCATGCCTAAACCTTCGGGAATGTTTGTAATTTCGCCCGTTTTAAGATTTTTAGACGTTAAATTGTTGTAATCCAACACCGTAATGGGTTCTGAACCTGCCACGGTTGCGGGGATATTTGCCCGTAAATTCACCATCATTTGTTGAATTTCTTCCGCACCTGCCTTCCCTTTTTTCGTTAAAGTAATTAAACCTTCGTAATAAAAACCATTTTCCATGTACATTTCCGTTAAGAAATCGAACAATGATTTTCCGTTATCCTTTGCGTAGGCAGTCAATTCTGCAATCATGGCACAGGAAGCAATTGCATCTTTATCACGAACGGCATCACCAATTAAATAACCGTAAGATTCTTCACCTCCGCCAATGAATTTTTCTTTTCCTTCCAACTCACGAATAACTGCCGCAATATATTTAAAACCAGTAAGGGTATTATAGCACTTAACGCCCTGACGTTCACACATTTTGTCGATAATATTGGTCGTAACAATGGTTTTTGCGATAAATTCTTTACCCGTTAATTTCCCCGCTTTTTTCCAAGCATCCAATAAATAATAAATAATTAAACTTGCCATTTGATTGCCGTTCAAAAGCACCCAATCACCCTTCGGATTTTTCACTGCAGCACCCACACGGTCGGCATCGGGGTCGGTAGCAATCACTAAATCCGCATCCAGTTCTTGGGCTTGGTTCATTGCCAACGACATTGCTTCGGCTTCTTCGGGATTTGGATAAACCACGGTTGGGAAATTTCCATCGGGTTCGGCTTGGGCTTCCACCACACTAACATTCTCAAAACCAAGTAATTGCAAGGCTTTTGGCACGAGCGTAATACCCGTTCCGTGAATGGACGAATAGACAATCCGTAATTCTGACTGACGATTAATTACATCGGGATTGATACAATTATTTTCGATTGTTTTTAAATATTGGAAGTCAATATCTTCACCAATCATCGTGATTAAATCAGGATTTCCCACGAAATTAATTTCATCTACTGATTTGATTTTATTAACATCCGCCACAATGTTTTTATCGTGTGGAGCAACCACTTGTGAACCATCATTCCAGTAGGCTTTGTAACCATTATATTCTCGTGGATTATGTGAAGCAGTAACGACTAAACCGCCTTGACATTTTAAATAGCGAATGGCAAAAGACAATTCTGGCGTGGGGCGTAAAGCACTGAATAAGAATACTTTAATGCCATTTGCCGAAAAAATATCAGCCGCAATTTTGGCAAAATAAGGAGAATTATTCCGTGAATCGTAGGCAATGGCAACGCTCGAACCGCTGTGGTTGGGGTTGCCGTTGTCAGTGTCCCCACTGTTGCCGTTGTCAGTGTCCCCACTGACGACCACACGATTTATATAATTAGCAAACCCTTGCGTAGCACTCCCAACCGTATATTTATTCATACGATTAGACCCAACGCCCATTTCCCCACGCATTCCACCCGTTCCAAATTCGAGATCTTTATAGAAGGAATCTGTTAAGTCAGTATCTTTCTTTTCGTCTATAAGTTCATTGATTTTGGCTTTGGTGTCATCATCATAATTCCCTGCGAGCCATGCGTTGATTTTTGTTTGGGTAAGAGTGTCTAATCCTGTGGACATATTCTTGATTTATTGTTTGATTTTTTGAGATAATTTTTAGAAAACAAAGATAAAAATTATTTATTGGAATGAATAGAGAACATTAATTTTAGTAGATAGACAAACTATTATTTGGTGTTTTAAAAAAATATTAGGTTAAAATAACGCTTTTTCGTATTTTTAGAGTTCTTTTTAAAACAAAGAAAATTTTGTGTTGTTTAATAAATGATGTAATAACATGTAATTTTTAAACAACAGTTTAAGTCAACAATTTAAAACCAATTAAAATCAAGAAGTATGAAAAAACGACTACTAATGATTATCGGAATATTGTTTGTAACAATTTTTCAGATAATTGCACAAGACAGAGTTATCTCAGGAAAAGTGGTTTCCTCAGAAGATGGCTCACCGCTTCCAGGTGTTAGTGTAACCGTGAAAGGAACTACCCGTGGCGTAACAACGGATGCTAACGGAGCATACAAAATAAGTGTGCCAAACAACGCAAAGTTAGCTTTTAGCTTTGTAGGTTTCACACCATTGGATGTTTCAGTGGGAGCAAGAACGGAGATAAACATGGTTCTTAAATCGGCAGCTACTGATTTGGATGAAGTTATTATTGTGGGTTATGGCACCCAGGCAAGAGCTAAATCAACCAGTGCAATCTCATCAATAAAAGGTGAATCATTCAAGGATGCACCCGTTACTGGTCTTGATCAAGCATTGCAAGGCAGAGCCCCAGGTGTTTTTGTGTCATCAAATTCAGGAACACCAGGTGGTGGAGTAAACGTGCGTGTGAGAGCCCCAAGTTCAATTGGAGGAAGCAGCGAGCCTTTGTATGTGATTGATGGCATTGTTATCAACACAGGAAGTTTCTCTCAGTTGGGTTTTGGTGGACAATCATCAAACTCATTATCAGATATTTCACCAAGTGATATTGAAACGATTGATGTTTTGAAAGATGCTGCCGCTGCCGCTATTTATGGTGCTCGTGCTGCAAACGGAGTGGTTTTAATCACAACTAAGAAAGGTAAAGCAGGAAAAACGCAGTTGTCTTTCAATTATTCAACGGGATACGGACAGAAAAATACTAATAATCTGAAAGGAATTTCTGGAGCTGAAGAAGTTAAGTTGCTTCAAGATATGGTTATCAACCGTTACGGAGTTATTAATGCTACGGGTGGATTGACAACACCTACGGCTTTTGGAACGGGTAATGCTGTATGGGCATCACCTGCTGATGCTACTGCTTTTTTCTTTCAAAATGGTTCATCGGCTGACGTTGATGCTTCTGGAAAGTTAGTTACTACCGATGATCCTATTAACGTTGCAAGAAATATCAGAACAAAAGCAATTTTTGCTGATCCTTCAAAAGCATCAAGCACAAACTGGCAAGACGAAGTTTTCAGAAAAGCTCCAATGAGCCAGTACGAACTCTCAGCCAGAGGAGGAAATGACAAAACGACGTTTTTTGTTTCAGCAAATATTTTAAATCAAAAAGGTATCATCGCTGGATCTGATTTCAGTCGTTTGGGAGGTCGTATTAACCTTGATCATCAATTGAACAAGAATATCAAGTTGACGTCGTCAATTTTTTATGGTTATACAAAGCAAAATCGTATTAACAACGATAACAACATCTATGGCGTATTGAGTGCTGCTATCCTGTTAGCATCTGATATTCCAGTAAGAAATGCAGACGGTTCATACGGTAAAGACTTATCTTCATCCGTTGAAAACCCCATTGCCGCTGCTTACGAGCCTTATAATCCATCTTCAGGTTCGAGACTATTAGGAACATTAGGAGCGGAAGTGAAAATCATTGAAGGATTGAAATTCACTACCACTTGGAATCTTGACCAAGTTAGTTTCAAGGAAGATCGTTTTTTATCAAGTGTCCTTAATGCTGCCGCCCCTCCAATTAATGGTTCTGGAGCAGCTTCAAGTGGCGGTGCCTTAAACTGGACTACAAATAATTACCTTAATTACTTGAAAACATTTGGTGGAAAGCACTCAGTAGCATTGACCGTTGGAGCAGATTATCAAGAATCTGTTCAAGATTTTGTATTCGCTTCTGGTACAGGTTTCCCTGGTAATGCAATCAAAAGAGTTTCAGCGGCAGCAACAAAAACTGATGCAACATCTTTTGGAACTTCTTACGGATTTGTTTCTTATTATGGTCGTTTGAATTATACGTTTAATGATAAATATACCCTTCAAGGTGTGTTCAGAGCGGATGCTTCATCTCGTTTTGGTGGTGCTAAACCATGGGGTTATTTCCCATCAGTGTCTGCCGCTTGGCGAGTGAGCAAAGAGAAGTTCATGGAGAGCCTGCCTTTTGTGAGTGACATGAAAGTTAGAGCCAGTTTTGGAACTACGGGTAACTCTGAAATTGCAAACTTTGCCCCACTTGGATTGTTGGGAGTTACTGCCAATGGTGTCTCTGTTGCTTATCAAGGACAAGGAGCATTAACTCCAACTCAATTAGCAAACCCAGTTTTATCGTGGGAAGAAACAAAAACTACTGAAGTTGGTGTTGACTTGGCGTTACTTAAAAATCGTGTAAGATTAACCGCTGGATACTACAATAGACTAACTGACAAGTTATTATTGAATGCAACGATTCCTTCAACTTCTGGTTTTACTTCGGTATTCCAAAATATTGGACAAATGGAAAACAAAGGACTTGAATTTAGTTTAGGTGCTGATGTTGTTAAAGCAAAAGATTTCACGTGGACTACAGATTTCAACATTGCGTTTAATCAAAACAAGGTATTGAAAATATTTAATGGTGTTGCTACACCATTTGGTTTTTCAAGTTGGTTAGCAGAAGGAGAGGCATTAGGTTCTTTCAGAGCATATAGAGTTGACAGAATATTCCAAACACAAGCTGAAATTGATGCTGTTAATGAGGCTGCCAGAGCAAAATTTGGTGCCACAGCCGTATATCAAGCTGCTTTAACGAGACCTGGAGATATTAAATTTGTTGATATTAACGGGGATGGACGCATCACTGCCGATGATCAGGAAATCCAAGGTTCGTCACAACCTGCTTTCTTTGGTGGTTTCCGTAACAATCTAACTTTCAAAGGCTTTGATTTAGATATCTTCTTTCAGTTTGTGCAAGGCAACAAAATGTTAAATTATTCACGAGTATTCTCTGAAGGAATGAACGGAGTATTTGGACAAACAGAGGCTGTGCTTAATCGTTGGACTCCAACAAACACTGCCACTGATGTTCCAAGAGCCGTATGGGGTGATCCAAACAACAACCGTAGAAACTCGGATAGATTTATTGAAGATGGATCGTATGCCCGTTTGAAAAATCTAACACTTGGCTACACAATTCCAAAAAATATTGCAAGCAAAGTTAAACTTGAGAAAGTAAGAATCTATTTCACAGGTCAAAACGTGTTGACATTCACAAAGTATAAAGGAATGGATCCAGAAGTTTCAGCTTTCTCGCAAGGACAAAACGGAAATTCAACTGCCAATGCAGCTTCAGGAACAGACTTTTTAACTTTCCCACAGCCACGCACATTCATCGTTGGATTAAATATCGGATTTTAACAGAATTATCTAAGGTGTAAAACTTCATAAGTCCTTGATATTTAATTAATTAAACATAGAATTAAAATGAAAAAAATAAAAATATATCTCATTGCATTATTGGCAGTGGGTTTTGCATCATCTTGTGAGCAAGTGCTTGATCAAAAACCTCAGACTGCCGTGGAGGATAAAATTACGGATGCTTCAACAGCAAGAGCCGTTTTGAACGGAGCTTACAACGGTATGCAATCGGCTAATTATTTAGGAACACGCTACACGCTGTTGCCTGATTTGGCGGGTGGTAATCTACGTCACACAGGAACGTTTAGTGACTTTGCTAACATAGCTTCAAGAACCGTTTTGGCAGATAATAATGCCGCTCAAGTAATGTGGATTCAGATTTATAACTCTATTCAAAGAGCAAATTTGATTATTAAATTTGTTCCAAATATCACAGAAGCAGGTTTTGGTGATGTTGAAAAGAAACAAATCATTGCTGAAGCAAAAGCCTTAAGAGCATTTCATTACTTTAATTTAGTGAGATGGTGGGGGGGGGTTCCCATAGTCACGGAACCAACATCAAAAGCAGATGCAAGTTTGAATGTGCCAAGAAATAGCGTAGCGGAAGTTTATAAGCAAATCACGACCGATCTTGATGCTGCGTTTCCAGATCTTGCTCTTTCAAACCCTTCTCGTATTACAAAAAATACAGCGTTGGCAATGAAATGTAGAGCAGCTTTGTATAATAAAGATTGGGTGGGAGTTAACACGCTTGCTGACCAAATCATTGCTACGAACAGACACACTTTGGCTGCTAAGACTACGGATGTTTTTAATGCCACTAATACTTCTGAAAGCATTTGGGAATTGCAATTTGAACCTACGAATAGTAATTCATTAGCATTTTTTATGTTCTCAACTCAATTGGGAGGAAGAAACGAAATGCGTCCTGCTCCAGCTTTAACGGCTGCTTATGCTTTGACTGATAATCGTAGAATTTTAGCAACTTCTTATGATGTTCAATTAAAATATTTCAGAGTTTCTACGGGTACAGACCGCCCTGTAATGTTCCGTTTGGCGGAAGTATTGTTAAATAAAGCTGAGGCTTTGGCAGAACAAGGAAAAGATACTGATGCACTTGTGCAATTGAATCGTATTCGTGTACGTGCAGGACTTGTAGCCTCACCAGCAACATTGGTTGGACAGGCATTGAAAGATGAAATTTTCTTGCAAAGACGTTTAGAATTAGCTTTGGAAGGACATTATTTCTTCGACTTAGTTCGTACGGCAAGAGCCTCAAAAGAATTTACAGGTTGGAATGATAATTTTTCATTACTGCCAATTCCAGATCGTGATATCAAAGCTAATCCAGCCCTTGCGGGACAACAAAATCCTGGATATTAATTTGACATTCAGTATTTTGTCCCGTCCTAAAAAAACGATACAGATTTTTTAAGATTTAAAATTACAATTTTTAGACAGTAGTAGCACTTTTGTTACTACTGTTTTTTGTTTTATACGTTCTGATTTTAAGTTTATTTTGTTTGTGCATTTGGTTTGGCGTTAATAAATAATTGGAAAAATGCGGTCTATTTTGATTATAAATTTCCACGGCTTCTTTGACAATTACTTTCATTACTTCTACATTTTGTTGGTACTTATCAATCATGAATTCTTGTTTCAAGATGCCATTAATTCTCTCCGCCACGGCATTTTCATAAGGGTCAGAATTCTGCGTCATGCTACAAAGAATATAGTGTTTGTTAAGTACTTCTTGATATTGGTCAGCACAATATTGGATTCCTCTATCCGAATGGTGAATCAACGGTAAGTTCTTATGTGTTCTTTGTTTTATTGCCATCTCCAAAGCCTTCACACTACCGCATCGGCGGTCCGATTTCCGTATTCAAATTATCCGCCACATAAAACCCCATTATCTTCTTGGAATAAGCATCCGTTACCAAACTCAGATAACAGGGGTTATCTCGTTTTCCAATATAAGTAATGTCCGAAACCCATACTTGCTCTGGTCGATTAATGTCAATGCTCAATACCAAATTTTGATGTTTTCTAAAACGATGATGCGAGTTAGTCGTTACCTGATAACGGCGTTTAGGCTGAATCAGTAAATGATTGGCTCGTAAAACCGCTAAAAACTTATCTCTGCCCACATCCATTAAACGAAGTTTGTCTAACAAAAGATGATACAACTTCTTGGCTCCAATTCGTGGCATTGATTTCCTGATTTCTTGTACCAATGTCACTATTTGCTCAGCCTTATCTTGCTTGATAACTCGCCTACGAATACTCCGATAATATACCTGTCTATCCATCCCGAACAAGTGACAGGCAAACCCTACGGTCGTCTTTTCTTGTTGTCTAAACGCTTCGATTGTTCGGGATGTGAGTTTTTTCGGATGTCAATGTGGTACTCTTTTTCTGCCAAGTCAATCATCATATCAAAGATAATGACTTTCTTATCAGACACATTGGCTTGGTGTTCTAAAAAAGCCTTCTGTTTCTCTAACAGTTTAACTTTGGCTTCCAACTCCATGATTTTTTGTTCGGGCGTTTTGGGCATATGAGAAGGGGTTTTGTTTTCCCAATCAAAAGTACCATATTTCCTGAGCCAAGTCATCAAAGTGGAACGAGCTTGTATTCCATATTTCCGCTGTGCCGAGGTAGTTGATAATTCTCCCCGTTCTATTTCGCCTACTATTTGAAGTTTTAGGCTCATACTGTAATCTCGCTGACTACGCTTTACATAATTGATATATTCGTCCATAATGATACTTTTTTTGTATCGCTATTTCAGGACAAGACATTTTGTATTAATAAAAACCTTCCTGAATAAAATTCGGGAAGGTTTTTTTATTGATTTTTCAAGAGAAACAAAATCCAATCGTTATATTTAACGTTATATACTTACAAATAAAAATTCACAGCATAAAATCAATTGTTTCAAATACTTTTTACATGAAAAAACTTCTCCTTTCCGCTGTTTTAATGCTCAGTTTCTTGTTAGGCTACGGGCAAAAACAATTGGATACGCATTCTATTCCTGGTGTAGTTATAGAATGTCCAATTCCCGATTTTTCAAAACCTTACAATCGTACTTACGTGCCGCCACCTGCTGAGTATTTACGTAAATTCAGTAAGAACGCTCGTCCAGAAGCGGATAAATCTAAATTCATTGTTACCTACGTCGATTTTCCTACGGATGCTCAGGCAGCTTTTCAAAGAGCGGTTGATATTTGGCAGTCTGTACTTGTTTCGGATGTGCCAATTCGTATTACTGCCAATTGGGAAAGTTTGGGTCGTAATGTGTTGGGTTCTGCATCGGCGGCTTCTCTCTTCCGTGATTTTCCTGGAGCAAATAAAGCCTACACTTATTACCCAATTGCCATGGCTGAAAAGATGAATCACGTTAATTTGAACGGAACAAACGCTGACATTGTGGCTCGTTTTAATGCAGATTTTAATTGGTATTTAGGAACGGACGGCAATCCACCAAAGAATCGTCAAGATTTGGTTTCTACTGTTTTGCATGAAATTGGGCATGGTTTAGGATTTTTTGGTTCATTAAGACCACTTGATAGTGATGCAACACAAGGAATCATAACCAGTGGTTCAATTCCCTATATTTTTGACCATTTCGTTGAGAATTTAACGAATCAGAAAATATTAAATACTGATATATTTAAAAATCCTTCGGTTGAATTGCTGAAAGCCTTAACGGGTGGTGCTATATACATTAATTCGCCCGAAATTCTAAAAAACAATGATAATCTTCCCGCTCGTTTATACGCACCAGGAGGCTATCAGGCAGGTTCGAGTTATAGCCATTTAGACGAAGCAACCTACAAAACTGGAACAATTAATGCTCTGATGACTCCACAGGGGGATAACGGCGAAGTTAATGCTAATCCTGGACCCATCGTTTCAGCATTTTTCAGAGAGATGGGTTGGGTGGGTTCTTCAATCATTCACAAACGTTTTAGTGATTCTGAAGACTTAACAAAACCATTGGTTTTTAATGTGAAAGTTTTTAGTGATACGACTTACAAACCCGAAACGGTAGGAATGACATTTAGTTATGGAGATATAACAAAAGTGAGTGATTCTGTTAAAATGACACGTAAAGGCACTACTGATGAATATTCTTATACGATACCAGCAAGTGCAAATGAGAAAGTGATTACGTATTATTTTACTGCCGAAGACAATGCAGGTCGTAAAATGATTACACCAGCACAAGCTCCAAATCCTATTATTTCTAAAATTGGAACATCAACGGTTACCTTTCAAACGCCTTATAAATTTAGAGTAGGAGCGGATACAACGAAGCCTGAAGTAACTTTTGCCAATAATTTATCTTCCATTTTTGCATCGGATACCAAGGTTTTAATTCCAGAATTAACGGCAACTGATAATATCGGAATTGATACGGTATATGTTGAATATCAAGTGGATGGAAAAGTTTTGCCTCCGTTTGCGTTGAAAAGAGGAACGGCTCTTGAATTGATTTCTGGTGGTATGGGTAATGTTTTTACTGGAACATTTGACTTTACTTCTCTGGCTTTGAAAGGTGGAGAAAAAATATCTTACCGCATAATTGTGCAAGATAAAAGTAGTTTGAAAAATAAGGTAATCTTTCCTAAAACTGGTTTCTATGACATTCAAGTTCAGAAAATTGCTGCGGCTGTGAATAAATATGCAACTGATTTTGAAAATTTACCTTCGAGTGATTTCTTCTTGAAAGGTTTTGCTACTAAAACATTAGGTGGCTCTAATTCTGGAACTTCGATGCAATCAGATCATCCTTATGCTGATGGTTCTGAGAATAATTATCCTAATAGTACAACGGATAAGTTTACAAATTCAACGTTTAATTTATTGAAACCAATTATTCTTCGTAGTGATACTGCCAATATTTATTTCGATGAAATTGCCTTAGTAGAGCCAGGGGATGATGGATTAGCTTTTCAAGCTAATGGAGCCGTGAATCGCAATTTCTATGATTACGTAATTGTGGAAGGTTCAAAAGACGGAGGAAAAACGTGGAAATGGTTTCAAGATGGTTGGGATGCTAACGCCCAAAAAATCTGGAGAGACAAATGGGATAGTTCTGTTGATAAAGATGGTAATTCATTGGCAGTTGGCGACCCAACGTTGTTCAAGCCTCGAGTCATAAATATGTTACAATCGGGAGATTTCAAAGGCGGTGACCAAATTTTAATCCGTTTCAGAATGTTAGCTGATGTTGGTGGTTATGGATGGGGATGGGCAGTTGATAATTTGAATATTCAAGGCAATAATCCAAACCCATTGAAAGTAGTGGTTAAACCTTTGGCAAATGAGCCAATTGTTGAGCAAACTGAATTAAAATTAACGCCAAATCCAAGCAATACAGGGCAATTTTTACTAACCGCAAAATTTGAAAAGCCCGTTGGTAATTTGACGCTTTCAATTGGAACATTATCTGGAACCAATGTTTCGACAATGGAATTTCAGGGAGTTGGTAGAGAATTAAACCAAATAATTGACCTGACCCGTTTGGTGGGTGGTACTTATCTTGTACGTATGCAAGCAGGTGAAGAAGTGATTGTTCGCAAGGCAATTTATCTAAAATAGATTTTAGTAGTTTTAAACAAAGGGTAAGAAGTGAGTGAGGTAAGAATTGTAAATATTCTCCTTATCATCTCTTACCCTTTTTGTTTTTACCGTATCTTTGTAGTCGGTTATTAGTTAATGGTTAAGTGTTATTGGTTGTAGGAGAAAGCGTTATTCTATCGAAAATGTTAAATAATAAATTCTTACTGGCTAATGTCTGATACCAAAATCCCCCATACCACCAAAAATATGTCTTGGTTTAATAGAAAAGATAAGGGTATTTTAACGCCCACAGAATCTAAACGTGAAGCTCCCGATGGACTTTGGTATCAGTGTCCATCCTGCAAAAAAGCAATGCACACTCGTGAACATCGTTTGTTGGCATATACTTGTTCAAGTTGTAATTATCATGAGAAAATAGGCTCTCAGGAGTATTTTGAGTTACTTTTTGATGAAACAAAATATAAAGAATTGGATGCCATGCTTTCATCTGGTGACCCTTTGAATTTTGTGGATACTAAAAAATATCCTGACAGAATAAAAGCTACTGAGAAGAAAACGGGATTAAAGGACGCCGTCAGAACAGCCGTTGGAAAAATGGAAGGGTCGGATATTGTAATTTCAGCGATGGACTTTTCGTTTATTGGAGGTTCAATGGGTTCAGTGGTGGGCGAGAAGATTGCGAGAGGAATTGACTATGCCTTGGAACACAAAATCCCGTTCATGATGATTTCAAAATCGGGTGGTGCAAGGATGATGGAAGCGGGCTTTTCTCTAATGCAAATGGCAAAAACCTCAGCAAAATTAGCGTTGTTAGCGGAGGCTGGAATTCCTTATATTTCCCTTTTGACTGACCCAACCACGGGTGGTGTAACTGCCTCATATGCCATGTTAGGCGATTTCAACATCTCTGAACCTGGTGCATTAATTGGCTTTGCAGGACCCAGAGTAATCCGTGAAACGATTGGAAAAGATTTGCCAAAAGGCTTCCAAAGTGCCGAATTCGTGCTTGAACACGGTTTTCTTGATTTTATTGTCGATAGAAAAGATTTAAAAGATAAAGTAGCTTCGCTTTTGGGAATGCTGGCTTAAATTAGGAATTGGTTATTAGTCACTGGTTATTGGATGATTAACAATAATTCTTCAATCTTCCCTTAATCTGTTTTACAATAACTAATAACCAATTACCTAATAACTAATCTATTCTTTCATTCCGCCCTTCTTGCAACAATCAGCCAATTTTTCATATCCTGCTGGCACTGCCAAAACGCCATCTGCATCATATCCAACTTCCGCAATTGAGTGTCTGATTTTGTCAGCCGTTGTCTTCTTTGGATTGAAAATAACCGTTACAATTTTGTCTTTGCTATCCACATCAACGTTAGATTCCATCACGCCCTTTGTGAATGCTAATTTCTTTTCAATGGTTTCTTTGCACTGTTCACAGATGGCAGAGGTCTTGATTTTTATCGTTTCTGTCTTTGGTTTATCCGCAAAAGTAACCGCTGAAACGAATAAAAAGATAAATAAAAAAATGTTCTTTTTCATGGTAATTTATTTTAAGTACACAGATTTTCAACCTGTTAATGATAATGACAGGTTGGAAGCCTGTCCTACTTTTCTACAAATTTAGCAAAATTATTCCTATCAAAACCATTAACGAATTTTCAATAATAGTTATAGTACTCATGGGCAAATTAAATACACTTCCTAAACATGCACAACGGATTTTTCGTTTGTCCATCACACTTTGAATCACGCCCAAAGCACCAAAACCCATAATGATTATATCTGCAATATATACGTAGTGAACCTGAAAATGGATGAGACAAAGGATTCCTAAACCTAATTCAATAAAAGGATAAATCTTTCCGTAAATAGGCAATTTTGCTGCTAATAAATCATACATTTGAAAACTTTCAGCAAAGGCTTTCACATCTAACAATTTAAAAAATGAAAAGACTAAAAAGAAACCCGTCATAAAATTATGCAAGAACATTTTGACCTCAAAATTTTTCGCAATATATATACCTTGTTGAAAAGACGTTAGGAAACTAACCATCGTAATAAACCCTGCAATGAGAAATAAAGGATAATATTGATTTGATTGCGTTTCAGAAAAGGAATTACTTACTTCAATTGCCAAATCAGTATTTTCAATCAAAGCATATTTTGAATGAGGTTTTAAAGTTTCAATAATTACACTTTTATCTATTTTTTCTAAACTTTCAATTATTACTGAATTATTGGAATATTCTGCAATTACTGAACTAACGCTTGGAATTTGTGATAATACGTGTTGTATTTTATATTCACAGGCTTCGCAAGTCATGCCTGAAATGTTGAATCTTTGGGTCATTTTGGCTTTTGGCTATCAGCAATCGGCTGTCAGCATTTTACTAAATTCGTTAATTTATAAATCATTTTTTGGGTCTGTCGGAAATCAGCTCTCAGCTAACAAAATCGTTGAAAGCCGTTAGCTGAAAGCCGATTGCCGAAAGCTACTTGATTTTATACCGCATCCCCACATAAACCATTCGTCCAATCACGGGACCCCAAACCATTGAGGCATCGAAATTTCTACCGAAAGGGTCATTTGCAGCGATTATTGGGTCTTTTTGGGTAAAATTATTTAAGTTTTCTCCTCCTACGTATAATTCCCATTTGTAAAATCCTCTCGTGATTTGGGCATTAATATTAGAAAAGGCAGGGGCAAAAACGGGCGGTGAACTGGCAGAATGCACGTGTCCTTCCGAAAAATTGGGAATTCTTCTTGAACCATTCCATTGCCAAGTTAAGTCATATTTCCATTTGTCATACTTGGCGGCGTATCCAATATTAAACAAAAAACGATCACGATTTACGAATTGTTTGGGTAGTAAAGTCAGTTCGCCCGTGGGCGTTTGCACGTCGTTTTGCACATCAAAAATCCGATAAGCCAATTTCACATCCATTCTCTTGATGGGCGAATAATTGACCTCTGCCTGAAAACTGTTAGAAAACGAACGACCTTTCAAATTATAAAATCGTACAAAGTCAGCATTTTCCATATCTACAATCAATTGATTCTGGAAATCGGTTCGATAGGCATTCAAAATCAATGTTCCTTTTTGATTAAACAAGAAGAAATCTTTACTTAAACTTACGCCAAAATTCCAAAATTCTTCTGGTCTAATCGCCTCTCTCACAAGGAGTTGTCTTGAATTTACTAACATTCCAAAGTTCTCGGCGATGGCATTGGGCATTCGCCAACCTTTGCCCGCACTTAGGCGTAGGTGAGTTTCTGAATTTAGGTCGTATTTCAAGTGAACTCGGGGCGTAAATCGTGTCCCGTACAGGTTGTGAAAATCTACTCTTCCACCCAAAACTAAGGTTAATTTATCGGGAATTGTTTCGGTATATTCCACAAAAGCCCCTGGCACCGATTCGGTTCTTCTAAAAGTTGAGTCGATGTATTTTTCGTTATAATCGTCCAATAAATAACTCAAACCTGCTTTGTATTGGTGGTTTGTATTGCCCAAAATATTTTGATAAATAAAATTGGCATACAAACTTTTTTCAGTGCCTGTATAATTTTTAAACCCAAAAAAAGAAGCATTATCGTGATAAACTCCACTCAAAATTAAGCCTAAACCTTGGTAGGGTTTTGATTGATATAATTTGGCGGTTTTACTGAAAAATTCATATCGTTGGGTCTTACTACCAAAACCATAAAAACCCGAATAAGTACCTCTTGTATCAGGATTAAAACCGACTTGTCCGCCCGTTCTGTCTTCATAAAGTGCCTTTACGCCAAACTGAGCCATGATTTTATCAGATTGATATTTCCAACGATTGATGCCGTTGAATTGGGTATAAAGGGGTAAATCTAAGAATCCGTCATTGTTTTGGTCTAATTTAGCTTGCAAGGTACTGACGTGTGTGAGCAAGCCAACCGACCATTTTTTATTGATTTTATTGGCTAAATTCAAATTCACTTCTCCCCTACCTTGACTATTTCCATAGACATTCAAATACAATTTTTCGGAAACATCGGGTTTCATTAATTCCACATTGATTGCCCCCGTCATGGATTCATAACCATTCACAACCGACCCCGCCCCTTTGCCAACGTCAATGGAACTCAACCAAGTGCCAGGGATATAATTTAAGCCAAAAGTGGTGTTCAATCCTCGGATTGTTGGGATATTTTCAACGTTGGTCTGTACATAATTCCCCGATAAACCCAACAATTGAATTTGCTTTGAACCCGTGATGGCATCGGAATAACTGACCGACACCGAGGCGTTGGTCTCAAAACTCTCCGAAAGGTTACAACAAGCGGCTTTTGCCAATGCTTTTGTGGTAATTATTTCGGTATGAATCGGGTTCATTCTGTCTATCGTCGTGGCTTCGCTTCTTACCACAACTTCCTTTAAATCAGAGCTTTGTGGTGTTAAATAAATCGTTAGATATTCCAAAGAGTGAGCCATCATCGTATCGGTTTTATACCCAACTGAACTGATAATTAACTCATGGTTTCCAGCCGATTTACTCAATGAAAATTCGCCTTTTGCATCGGTTGAAGTGCCATTTTTGGCGTTTTCCCAACGTAAAGTTGCACCAATTACGGGTTCAGTTTTTCCATCGGCTTTCTTTTCTAAAACGATTCCTCTGAGGGTTTCGGTTTGGGAAAATGCGGTGATGGAGAACAAAATGTAGGCTAACAAGGCAAATACAGTTGCTTTCGCCAGTTGGTCGGTGAAAACACTGACCACGGATAATAGGACTTTATATGATATTATTAATTTCATGATTCATTTTTGAGTGTATATAGACAAGTAAGTGTATCTCAAAACTACGCAAATAGCCTAAGATATATGTTTCTCAACATAAAACTCAAATTCAAATTAAGAAAGATTGGACAAAGACGATAATATCTCGTCCAGAAAGCGGGGGTGATGGATTGGAATAAAGAAGAGTATTTTCAGCAATCGTTTCGCTGGTTTGTGCATAAATGAAAGCACAACCTGATGCAGGAATATAGGTAAGCGAAAGATTTTTAAAATCAATTTTATGCCCTTGTGAAGCATTTGGATTGATTTTATAATGAGAAATATGATCTGAACAACACTTTGCTCTTTTCAGAACAGACTGTTTTTGCTCAAATTTATTTTCTTTATTTACTGAACAACAAGTTTTCTTTGGGGCAGATAGTGAATACGTTTTTGCTCCCTTGATTTTGCAAAAATGCTCATACATCGCAAATCCAGTGCTGGCAAAAAGCACTTGGAAAGCCATAAAAAGGCAGAATATGCGAGTCAAAGTTTTATTCATTGTTTCAAAGATACTTTCTAAACGTTTTGATTTTTCGGTTTAGTTCATTTTATGATAAATATTTACGATTAAAGAAATTAAGTAATTTTTTAACGCTATCCTTTGCCCAAAAGAGTTCGTTAGCTAACGGGTCAAAAATTACTGAAAAGTAAGGTTTGCCATTTCTGATAAGTACCAAATTAATCGTCCAACCTGCAATGTGTTGTAAATACTGAATGGCACCATCCATAGCATCACAAAGCCAATATTCTGCTAATTGGGCAGGTTTTTTTTGAGCATCTGAATCAAACTCATCGCCAATAAGCCAAGGAATATTCGGATATTCTGCCATTAAATCTGACTTTAAGGACGAAATACATATTTCATCCATAGCATCTAAACTTTTTAATAACTCTTCCATATTTTGAGGAATAGCATTTTGCTTGTATTCTTTCAAAAAAATATTTCCTACTTTTTTTACCGCCTCAATTATGGTATTTGTATTTATTTCGTGTTGCATTTTTTATAATTATTAAATTCTATTCAAAGTTTCTTTTGCAGTTGCCCAAGTAATATCTGCATAACGGTCATTGATTTCGTTGTAAGAAGCCATTTTTTGTTATATTTATTTCTTAAAATTATACTTACTCATTACCACTGTTGCTGCTGCTAAATCTTGCACTCCAAGCCCAACTAACTTTGCGATGGTTATTTCTTTTTCGTGATTAGCGTTTTTGTCTTTTGAAAAGAATTGTCCAAACTCAAAAGCCTTATTCATTATTAAAGGGTATTGAAGGAATACATCTTTAAATTCACCGTATTTTTTATTTAACTCAATACTATCAATAAAAATTCTATTTGCTTTTTCAAAACACTCAATGTCTAATTCTTTTTTGAATGTATCGTCTGCTCCCATTGCTGTAATATGTTGCCCATAAGTTAGCCACTTAGACATTATTATTGGTGTTGTACTTGAAGTGGTTGTTATAATTATTTCCGAACTTTTTACTGCTTCCTCAATTGTTGATGCTACTATTATTTTAATATCGAGAATTGCGTTTTCAATTTTGTTTTTGAGTTCGGCAGCCTTAACTAAATTTCTTCCATTAATAGTTAATTTCTTAATTGGTCTTAATTGATGTAGAGCAATAACTTGATAATATGCCTGAAATCCTGTACCAATTATAGATACTGTATCGGCATTTTTTTTAGCCACCTCATGCGTAATTGTTGCTCCTGCAACCGCCGTCCTTAAATCGGTCAGATAACCTTTATCTATTAATGTAGCTGTGAATGCTCCCGTATCTGCTTCAAAAATAAAAATAGCACCGTTATTTACAGGTACATTTTTCATACTGTTTTGAGGAAACATGGTTGCTACCTTAATAGTAAAATAGTCGTACCCTTCAATGGCGGCTATTTTGATATGAGCATCAGCATTTTTGCCAAAATGCAATAAATTTACTGGCGATGCAATTACCTTACCCGAACTGTAATCAATGAAAGATTGTCTCACAGGTTCAAATAAATCTTTTAGCGTTACCAACTTTTTTATTTCGTCGAGTTCAATCGTTATCATTTCAGTAAATTTTCTGTTACAAATTCTTCAAACTTTGATAGTGCTTCTGGCATATTTTTTCTTCCAAAACCAACCCTAAAATATCCTTTAAAATCATATACATCTCCTGGTAAAAGCAATACGCTTTTTGCCGCCACTACTCTATTAACTAAGTCCAAGTCGTCTGTATCAAAATTCATTCGTACAAAACTAATCGGTCCTGCATTGGGTTGATGCCATGAGAATAAATCAGCATACTTGTCAAAAAAAGTTGTCAAGAGTGGTATATTTGAATGTACTATTTCAAGGTTTCGTTTTAAAATTTCACCTCTGTTTCTTAACGCAACACCTGCTAAAAACTCACTTGGTGCCGAACTGCAAATGGTGGTGTATTCTTTTAAAATAGCAATTTGCTCCAAAATATCTTGTCGATGTGTTGCTAACCAACCAATTCTTAGTCCGCCCAAACCATAAGATTTTGACATTACACCCAATGAAACTCCGTTTTCATAAGCATCAGCAAAGGCTGGTATTGCGAATTGGGGGCTATGTTCTAGCTCTCTGTACACTTCATCACAAAAAATAATAATATTATGTTTTCGTGCCAATGCAATAATTGCTTGTTGTTCTTCTTTTGAAAAATGGTGACCTGTCGGATTATGAGGACTGTTCAAAAATATAACCTTTGTTTTGTTGGTTATGAGTTGGCTCAAAACGTCAATATCAAACTCAGGTTTGTTATCGTTGTAATTTACCGTCCACTTCACAGCCGTACAGCCCATACTTTCAGGTATAGACTGAACCGATTGATAGCAAGGAAATTGAAATATAACCTCATCTTGTGGTTTTAAAACAGCATGACAGAAAAGAAAGATAGGTTCTTGTGCGGCTGCACAAACCAAAATTTCATCAGAAGAAATGGTGCTGTAAATGTTAGAAATATCTTGTCGCAATGCAGGATTGCCCTTTGTTTCGGTATAACCTAACCAATGATTTTGAAATTTTTCATTGGCACCATTTTCTAAGGCAAGTAAATCGCCAATAGTCATTGCTTCACAATCTGAACTACACAATAAATGTTTTGCGGTAAATTCATGAATGGAATAAAATCGTTCTAATTTGAATGGTTGTATTGTCATAAAATAAATGCTGATGTATTGCAGTTTGGTTGCTTACAACACAATTATTAAATTCTATTCAAGGTTTCTTTTGCAGTTGCCCAAGTAATATCTGCATGACTATGAATTTAGCATTTTGTCCACAGGCTTACTCAGTTGTTTCAGGAAAAATGCAGGTGCAAGTCTGCTCATAATTTTTAGAACATTAGCAATTCCTGGATAGATTTCAAGTTTATCGTTCTCTAATCCTTTTATTGCAATAGTTACTAATTTGTCGGCTTCCATTAACGACTTTGGATCTACATCATTGGCAAACTTGTCGTTTAGTGGTGTTTTGGCTGCGGGTGCAACCAATTCAAAAACTTTGATATTGGTATTTTTTAACTGCACCCTCAAAGATTTTGTGTAAGAACGAAGCCCTGATTTTGTTGCACCATAAATTGGCGAAATTGGAAAAGGAATAAGGGCAAGTCCTGATGTAACATTCATAATTGCTCCATTCTTTTGCTTTTTTAAATGAGGTAAAAATTGTTGTATCATACGTATCGGTCCCGATAGATTGATGTCAATTTCTTTGGTAATATTTTCTAAGTCAATAGAAGTGTCATGCAAATTAATTTTTCGCATTTCTCCTGCATTGTTAATTAGCATATTTAGGTTTGGGAATTGAGTTACCACTTTTTGGAAAAGTTCTTTAATAGCTTTGGGGTCGCTAACATCACTTTGAAAAATGTTTACTTTGGGAAACTGTTTTTTTGTTTGGTCAAGTTTATCTTGATTTCTTCCCGTTACGATTACAGTATTTCCCAAATCAAGTAATTGCTTTGTAAATTCAAGTCCAAAACCACTTGTTCCGCCTGTAATTAAGATTGTATTATTTTTTAAATTCATCTTTTTTATTTTTAAATTATACTGCAAAGATGAAGTTGTTTCAAAGATTTATTATGGTAATGGTTTAAGTAAAAATGTACTCTACCCGATGATTTTTATTAAGTATTGATAATGAGAGAGTTGTATTTGAATCCACCGAGTAAACGTATTCAAAAATTCATCCCAAATTTTTATAAACTTTTGGTTGCCATTGCTAAAACCTTCTCTCAAAATAT
>JANXML010000040.1 GCA_025354645.1 Arcicella sp.
AATAGTCTCAAAAAGTTCAAATTTTATCCCAAATAGACGGGTGCAATATTTAGGATTATCCTGTAAAAGTTTATATTTATCACTCATAATCAGTTATTTACAATAAAAATAAGAAAATCTCATTTAGGAAAGAGGTCTAATAGATATAATGGCAATAGTAAGAATTTAGAAACAGATAATATTAGTTTCTCTACAATTTTTGAAATGACAATTGGAGGATTATTTGTTATGCTTTTAATAAGTTTAATTGGTATTTTGTTTGGAAACTTATTTTACCGCATTTTTCTAAAATTAATTCTTAAAGAAAGCAAATTGCAAAATATAGTTGCTTTTATCCTATGGCTGATGATTCTTTTTATCCTATTTCAAAGTGGAATTTTATGGCTTTTCAATAAAAATAATGCTTTTGCGACAAGAAGATTTACAGTTGAAGGTTACAGAGGTTTTTTCTCGACATTACTCACTGCCTTTATATTCATCTTCATTATTGCTTTTGGCTTAATCAAAAACTACATCACCAACACCAAAACCCAAGCAAAGCTAATCGCCCAAAAATCCCAAGCGGAATTGATGGCTTTGAAGGCACAAATCAATCCTCATTTTTTGTTCAATGTCTTGAATAATCTTTACGGTTCTGCCATTGTGGAGGATAGCCCCAAAACTTCGGAGGGAATTTTGCAACTTTCCAGCATCATGCGGCACGTGGTGGAAGGCACAAAAAACGAAAGAATTGAGGTGGAAAAAGAGATTCGATTTCTAAATGATTACATCGAATTAAACAAAATACGAATTCCAAATCGCCCGAATATCAGGATTGTAACCGAAATATTTTGGGATGAAAATCCAACTACCATTGCCCCGCTTTTGGTGATTCCGTATCTCGAAAATGCGTTTAAATACGGTATCAGTACCACCGAGGAATGCTTTATAGAAATGAGCTTTCGTATTGAAAATCAGCAACTTATCTTTGTTTGTAAAAATAGTATTATAAAAAAAAATAATAAATTAGAAGTTGGAACTGGCACGGGATTAGACAACACTAAACGCCGACTGGACTTATACTATCCAAACGCTTATCAACTCAGTACGAATTCATCAGAGAATATTTTTGTGGTGAATTTGGAAGTGAAATTGTAGGACAGGTTTCCAACCTGTCTTTCCAAATTGACAGGTTGGAAACCTGTCCTACTGATAAATCTCAATTTAATATTGACAGGTTGGAAACCTGTCCTACGCAAAATGCTAAAAGCCATAGCCATCGACGATGAACCATTAGCCTTGGAAGTTATCAAAGCACACGCCAAAAAGGTCAGTTTTTTGGAACTCCAAGAAACCTTCGTAAGTGCGAGTGAAGCCTTGGAATATTTGAAGAAAAACCCTGTTGATGTAGTATTTCTGGACATCAATATGCCCGATATTTCAGGCTTAGATTTCTCTCAATTATTACCAAACGATACGTCCGTAATCTTCACAACTGCCTATTCGCAATACGCAGCCGATGCCTTCAATTTGAATGCAGTGGACTATCTGACCAAGCCCATTGAGTTTACCAGATTCATGAAAGCCTGTCAGAAAGTATATGAAATTGCCCAAAGCAAAAAAGGAGAAATTGCGGAAACGCCTTATCTTTTTGTGAAAGACGGCTATGATTTAGTCAGAATCGTTTTGGATGATTTGTTATACATTCAATCGGATGGAAACTACTTGACATTCAAGGAGAAAACCCGCAAAACCCTCACTCGTATGACCATGACGGAGGCGTTGGAATCGTTACCCAAAAACAAATTTATGCGAGTTCATAAGTCTTATTTGGTTAATCTCAATCAAGTTTTGAAAGTGGAAAGACATCAAATCAGTGTAGCCGATGATTCTTTTGTTCCGATTGCTGCAAGCTATAATAGCGAGTTAATGGAGGCTTTGAAATTGCTTTGGAAAGTGATGTGAAAATGCTATAAATTGGTGTCATTGCGAGTGCAACGAAGCAATCTTTTTGATTGATGCACAAGAGTTTGAATGTTACTGCCCGTAAGCTAAAAGATTGCTTTACTACATTCGCAATGACAACCATTTGCAATTTTTTGAACTTTAATTGAAGGAAATAAATTACATTTACATCATAAATTTAAAGTCCCTAAAACCATGACAACGTTCACTACTTCCTTAGATAAATTCCATAAAATTACGACAATTTTATTGTTGTTAATTTTGATTGTAGTATTTATTCCAAGTATTTTATCAGTACCAGCAGAAGCACAATATACAATTAAATTTACAGGTATATTAATCGTTTGTCTCCTTGTAATTACTTACTTACTTCGCCCTAAAAATTACTCAGTTTCTTCCGATAAGTTATTGATTCACAGAATGATAGGTAACATTGAGATTGATAGAAACAATATTCAATCCGTTCAAGAAATTGATGAGTCGCAAGTCAAAAATAGTACCCGTACATTCGGTGTGGGCGGTTTTTTTGGAAGTTTTGGCAAATTTTGGAACAGCAAATTAGGGAATATGACTTGGTACATAACTCGAAAAAATAACTTCGTTTTGGTGGAAACCAAAGACCAAAAGAAAATCGTTCTCACGCCCGATAGACCTGCGGAATTTGTGGCATTTCTCAAACGTTGACTTGGTGTCATTGCGAACATAGTGAAGCAATCTGTTGGATTGATGGAATGGAGTTTGAAAGCTATTGCCCGTATGCCAACAGATTGCTTCGTTGCACTCGCAATGACATTACTATTAATTATCATCAACTAAACAAATGACCTATCACAATACCCTCCAATTCGCCCAAAATCTTGACCAAGAAGACCCGTTAAAAGATTTTAAAAACTTTTTTCACTTACCAGTACACAAAGGAAAACAACAGATATATCTATGTGGAAATTCATTGGGATTACAACCTAAATCTGTTCGTCAAATGCTTGATAATGAGTTAGATAAATGGCAAAACTTGGGCGTTGAAGGTTGGTTTGATGGGGAGGATAATTGGATAAATTACCTCCACCATCTCAAAGAACCATTGGCGAGAATAGTAGGAGGGAAGCCGTCGGAAGTTACGGTGATGAATAACTTGACCGTCAATCTGCATTTAATGATGGTTTCGTTTTATCAACCTACGCCCACACGCTACAAAATTCTGACCGAAGGCGGTGCATTTCCATCTGACCAATATGCTCTCGAAACGAACTTAAAATTCAGAGGAATTAATCCAAACGAAGCTCTTATTGAAATATTCCCAAGAGCGGGTGAATTTACCCTCAGAACGGAAGATATTTTACTGAAAATTGAAGAAAACAAAGACACCCTTGCTCTTGTGATGATGGGTGGAATCAATTATTATTCTGGGCAAGTTTTTGATATGAAAACCATTACGCAAAAAGCCCAATCCATAGGGGCAAAAGTAGGCTTTGATTTAGCTCATTGCGTGGGTAATATTCCTTTACATTTACACGTTTGGAATATTGATTTTGCCGTGTGGTGTTCGTATAAATATCTCAATTCTGGTATGGGAGGCGTTTCTGGAATTTTCGTTCATGAAAAGCATCATCAGTCTGATTTACAGAGACTTGCAGGTTGGTGGGGGTATGATGAAGCCACTCGTTTTAAGATGCAAAAAGGGTTTGTACCCATGCAAGGAGCGGATGGATGGCAATTGAGTACGCCTACTATTTTAGCCCTTGCGTGTCATCGTGCAGCCTTAGAAATTACTGATAAGGCGGGCATTGAAAATTTACGAAGAAAGAGCTTAAAACTGACCGAATATTTGCGATTTATTCTGGAAGAATTTAATAAAAAAAATGGAAATATTTTGAATATTATTACCCCAAGAAATCCAGAAGAATCGGGTTGTCAAATTTCTATATTAGTAGAAAAAAATGGTAAACAATTATTCGATAAACTTATCCAAAATCGCATCATCGGCGATTGGCGTGAACCCAATGTTATTCGACTGTCGCCCGTGCCTTTGTACAATACTTTTGAGGATATTTTTAGGGTTGGGAAAGCGTTTCATTGAAAATTATTTCAAATATTTTCCTTTTCCTCTCTCGGTCCTCTCATGTGAATCACCAAACCATTCAAGAAATTACGCAGAATTTGGTCGCCACACTTTTTGAAATTTGGGTGATCTTCGTTTCTGAAAATATCGCCCAATTCAGCTTTCGTGACGGCGAATCCTACTAAATTAGTTATCTCAATGATATCATCGTTGCGAAGACTTAGTGCAACTCTTAGTTTTTTGAAAATATCGTTATTTGACATAGTTGTGTTATTAAATTGTTGATTACCAAGTACTTCACTAATATGAGTTTCTTTCCCTTCCCGAAAGTTATTTACCCGCAATGGATATTGTTTCGGAAAGCACAAAACTTGATATTTTTATAAAACCAAAAATGAATTCCGTAATAGTGTACCAAGTTGTTAAATGTTAAAATACATCTCCATATATCCCAAAATCTGTTGATTCTTTTGTGGTAGAAAATAATTGATAACTCAAAATTAACTAAATTTGGGTTTTAAAAATATTCCCTACTTAAATTCTGTCTTGCTATGAAACTAATCTTTACTTTCCTCTTTATATCCTTATTTTTCTGTTACACAAAAGCCCAAAATCCCAAACGAGAATTCAGAGGAGCGTGGATTGCAACGGTTGGAAATATTGATTATCCAACCAGCAAAACCCTCACCACTGCACAACAACAGGCAGAATTTATTAAACTCCTCGACCAGCACAAACAGGCGGGTATCAATGCCGTTATGGTTCAAATTCGGACAAATGGGGATGCTTTTTATCCCTCAGATCTCGCTCCGTGGTCAGAATTTTTGACAGGGAGACAAGGAAAAGCCCCCGAACCGTTCTATGACCCCATTCTTTTTATGATTTCGGAATGTCGTAAAAGAGGCATTGAATTTCACGCTTGGTTCAATCCATACCGTGCGGTTGCGAATGTAAATACTTCCATTTTAGATGTAAAACACGTGGCAATAAAACATCCAGAATGGCTTTTACCTTTTGGAAATTTACGTGTACTTGACCCTGGCAACCCAGAAGTTAGAAAGCACGTTACGCAAGTAGTTTTAGAAGTAACTAATAAATATGACGTTGATGGAATTCACTTTGATGACTATTTCTATCCATACCCCACAACGGGCTTAACACTCAGTGATTCAGCGACTTACGTTAATAATAAAAGAGGAATTGCGAATAAAAATGACTGGCGAAGAGACAATGTAAATCTTTTGGTAAAGATGATATCAGATAGTATTAAATTAGTAAAACCTTGGGTAAAATTTGGCATTTCTCCCTTCGGAATATGGCAAAATAAATCAACTACTCAACCTTTGGGTTCGGCTACGGGTGGTTTAGAAAGTTATAACGATATTTATTGCGATACACGTACTTGGCTTCAAAAAGGCTGGATTGATTACGTGACTCCACAGCTATATTGGAATATTGGATTGACCGTTGCGGATTATTCAAAATTAGTCCCGTGGTGGGCGGAAAATTCTTTTGACCGTCATTTGTATATCGGTCAGGCAGCGTATAGAATCAATGCGACTGATAATGCAACTTGGCAAAATACATCACACATGCCAAATCAAATTCGTTTAAATCGAGCCACGGATAAAGTGCAAGGAAGCATTTATTATAACACTAACACCTTGAATAAGAACCCATTAGGTTTTAGAGACTCTTTAATTGCAAATTTTTATAAGACTCCTTCACTCATGCCGACGATGGCTTGGAAAGATGCAATTGCTCCAAATGTTCCACAAAATTTATCGGTAAATTTGATTAATACAGGCTTAGAATTAAAGTGGACAAAACCAACAACGGGAACGTCTGAATTAGATAAAATAAGGGGTTATGTCGTTTATCGTTTTGCCAATAATGAAACCGTGGACATCAACAAAGCAAGTGCAATCAGAACAATTATATACAAAGACACCACCGCTTTTTTTGATACACAAACCATTCCACAGGCAATGAAATACACCTACGTAGTTACCGCATTCGACCGCCTGAATAATGAAAGCGGACCATCAAATGCCTCAACGGCAGTATTGGTTACGGGTATCGAAGAAGAAAATCTACAAACGGAATTATCCCAAAATGCTCCCAATCCATTCTCTGATTTTACAGTAATTAATTACCGTTTAGCCAAATCAGGAAATATACTTTTAACGATAAAAGATTTGTTTGGGCAAGATAAAGTTATTTTGGTAAATGAAAGGCAATCAGCTGGAAATCAGCGTATTGAATTCAAAAATCAGAGTTTGAATTCTGGGATTTACGTTTATGTACTGGAGACAGAGGAGGGAGTTATGAGTAGAAAAATGGTTGTAGTAAAATAGTGAATTATTAACCTATTCAAAATGCTTCAAACCAATCAAATTTATCCTTAATAATCGTATCTTTTTCTTTTTGAATGTAAGCTAAAAATGAACTGGCAATTGGCGAAAAACTTTTATTTTTTGCCCAAATTAATTGCCAAGTTGATTTAATTGGAAATCCTTTTACGGGAATAATTTGTAAATCTCCATGCGTTAATTCACTTTTCAATCCAATTAAGGGCATAATCGAACATCCTAAACCTGCAATTACTGCCTGTTTCACGGCTTCATTGGAAGTTAATTCCATCTTTTTTTTGACCTTTAAATCATTATTTTCAATAAATCTTTCCATCGTTAATCTTGTGCCTGAACCTTGCTCTCTATAAATCATAGGGATTTCCTCCAAAATGCTTTTTTCGTGTTTTTTATTGGTTTTAATTTTATATTTTTTGTTACTAACTAAGTATAATTTGTTCTGCATCAATTCTACATTTTCAATCAATAATTTTTCGGGTAAAATGGATACCAATGAAAAATCTATTTCGTTTTTTTCAATACTTTCAATGACTTTTGCCTTGTTGGTTACGTCAAGAATCAACTCAATGCCTTCATGTTTTTTCAGGAAATCCGATAGGAAATAAGGTATCACATATTTACCCGTAGAAACCACCGAAATCTTCAATTTACCCGCTAATTGACCTCTATGAACCATTGTTTTATAATTAATGGCATAAACTTCATTCAAAATATTCTCGGCGGCAAGGGCAATTTCTTTCCCAAAATCAGTGACGTATAATTGCCTTCCAACTATTTCTGTCAACGGAATTTCAAACTGGTCTTGAAAATTTTTGAGTTGAATAGAAACTGCTGGTTGTGTGAGATTTAACTCTTCGGCTGCCTTCGTAATGCTCCGATTTTGCGTTACTTTAAGAAATATTTGTAGTTGATTTAAAGTAAAATTCATAAATATATTTTATGTTAATCATTACAAATATAAATAAAAATTTATGAATTGTGTGCGGGAACTTTGTGGCGTTAAAAATCAAGTACCACAAATGCTCAAAGACTCCAAGAAAATGGAAGAGTTCTCAAAATTTTCATCATTATTTATTCAAAATAATTCAACACGAAAACTTAGTGGCTTAGAGACTTAGTGACAAGTTAAAACTTAATAAACAAATGACAAAAATAACAGTAGCAAAAGGCGATGGAATTGGTCCTGAAATTATGGATGCCACCCTCAAAATTATCATGGCGGCGGGTGCCGAAATTGAAATTGAGGAGATTGAAGTAGGTGAAAAAGTTTATCTGGCGGGTAATACGGCTGGAATTGCCAAAGATTCATGGGATATAATCAGACGAAACAAAGTATTTTTGAAAGCTCCCATTACAACTCCGCAGGGTGGCGGCTACAAGAGTTTGAACGTAACAACTCGTAAGTTTTTGGGCTTATACTCCAACGTGCGTCCGTGCATGAGTTTATCACCATTTGTGAAAACAAAACATCCTGAAATGGACATCGTGATTGTGCGTGAAAATGAAGAAGATTTATACGCAGGAATTGAACACCAACAGACGGATGAAGTGGTGCAATGCTTGAAATTAATTAGTCGCCCAGGCTGTGAAAAAATTGTGCGTTATGCCTTTGAATACGCCAAACAATACGGCAGAAAAAAGGTGACTTGTTTCACGAAAGACAATATCATGAAACAAACTGATGGACTATTTCATCAAGTTTTTGACGAAATCGCTAAAGAATATCCCGAAATTGAAAATGAACATTGGATTATTGACATCGGAGCGGCAAAAATGGCTGATACTCCCGAAATTTTTGATGTGATTGTGATGCCAAACTTGTATGGAGATGTTCTCTCAGATGTTGCGGCACAAATTGCGGGTTCGGTGGGTTTGGCGGGTTCAGCAAACATTGGCGAAACTTGTGCAATGTTTGAGGCAATTCACGGTTCTGCACCACGTCGAGCGGGACAAAATTTGGCTAATCCATCGGGACTTTTGGAAGGTGCAGTAATGATGTTAAATCATATCGGACAAACGAAAATTGCTGAAAAAGTGCAAAATGCTTGGCTAAAAACGATTGAGGACGGAATACATACTTACGATATATTTAAGGAAGGAGTTAGCAAACAAAAAGTGGGAACAAGCGAATTTGCCGATGCAGTGATTGCCAATCTTGAAAAAGTACCATCTATCTTAAAATCAGTATCTTACGCTAATAGTTCAGCCTTAAATTTACCAAAATATGTAAGAAAAACATTAGCGAAAAAGGAGTTAGTGGGTGTTGATATTTTTGTGCATTGGGCTGGTTTAAACCCTGATGAATTAGCTGAAAAAGTGCAAAAATTAAACCGTTCAGAAGCATCACTTTCGATGATTACCAACCGTGGAATTAAGGTTTGGCCCGAAGGTTTTGAAGAAACTTTTTGCACTGATCATTGGCGTTGCAGATTTAAACCAAATGATGGTGCAACTATCACAAAATCAATAATTATTCAGTTGTTAAATGAGGCAATGGAGCAAAATATTGATACCATTAAAACGGAAAATTTATATACTTTTAATGGTAAATCAGGGTATTCATTAGGTCAAGGACAATAAAAAATATGAAAATACAATTGATTGAAGGATATTTCAGTGCCAAAGATGCCATTGAAATTATTACCCAAATGATTCACGTAAAAATCAGATTTCATGAAGATAAAATTGATAATTCTAACAACGAAGAGGACATGAAAATGCGTGAAAAGAAGATAAAAAACTTGCAAAAAAATCTTTATGACTTTCGTAAAAATATTGAAACGAAAGGGGATGGGGTAAGTTTAAATGCAGAACTTTTGGTTGGTTAAAAAACATTGAGCGGATTATATTTTCCGCTCAATCTTTTTACAGACTACTTAACCGATTCATAATAGTTGAAAAGTTTACTCAATCCATTTCTTGATTTTAAATCTAACTCATTCTGAGAAATGAACTTGGCAACATCATCTTTTTTATCACCAAAAATAGCTATCATGCTCTTTTTGGAGTTGGAAATTTTCTTGGCTTTGCCGTCAATGGCATAAAAATATTCAATTTCCCTCAATATTTTATAATTCAAATCACCCGTTCCGAGTGCAGGAACGTAAGTTGGTTTTCTTACACTTAACTTAGTGTATTGAAGTACCAATCCTTTTCCTTCTTGCAAAACTTCAAAAAAACCGTTTTTCTTTTCTTCTTCACAAATAAAATTTTTGACATTAAAAAAGAGCGTAGGACTCACAGTGTTTTTTTGATTTAAGGTAAAAAAACTAATCTTATTTCCATCAATCCAACGATTTCCACCTACCGACCTAATTTCTAAGACATCATTTTTCAAATCTAATCTCGCAAACGTTTCATATACGGTTTTATCACCAACCAAAACCACTTTCGATTCCACAAAAGTTGAATCATAAAAAAAGTCTCCAATCACTTGCGAAGGAGCCGTTGGAACACCATACATGACAGAATTGGCATTAATTTTCTGTGAACCAGAAAGATTATTTAAGGCATCTTTGGTAGTATTAGTCATAGTATTTTGACTAAAAGCCATTTGAAGTACAGAGCAATTAAGTAAAATAAATAGAGAAATTTTATTATTCATTTTTTGAGCAGTTTAAACATATGTACTCTACCCGATGATTTTTATTAAGTATTGATAATGAGAGAGTTGTATTTGAATCCACCGAGTAAACGTATTCAAAAATTCATCCCAAATTTTTATAAACTTTTGGTTGCCATTGCTAAAACCTTCTCTCAAAATAT
>JANXML010000045.1 GCA_025354645.1 Arcicella sp.
ACTATCCGTTTTCATAAAATAATAAGGTTTTATTTTTTTGGGATTTAAACTATCTGAATAAACATACATTCCTACGCTCACATCCATCATTGGTTTATTTGTTATTGGATTTTTCACTTTTCCACTTACTTTCAATGAATCAATGATTTTTCCTGTACTAAAAACCAATCGAATATTTTTAGCTACATTCCTTTCATTCATATCTTTAAAAGTATTTCTGAAATTGAAACTATACGTAGTATTTTCTCTAAAAGGTTTATCAAAAGTTAATCGAACTCCTTTTGGCATAATCTTGGTATCATAATTTCCTTCCAAATTTGGTGTAATTGATAGTTGCTGTTGAATATTATCGACCGAAACATATTCGTTAAAAAGAATATCTATTTGCTTTCCGTTAAAATTTTTGGATTGATTTGCTGGAAATATTTTAGCAATTATTGGTGCAAGTGTATCTTTTTTTCCTCCCGTAGGTGCAACAATTTGAGCACAACTCAATAACATTTCAGTTACGATAAAACCTAATAAACTTATCAATACAATGTATTTAACCTTCATGTTAATATGTTAATAAACTGTGGATTTTAAAATGTTTTATTTCGTTAAACAATTTTTGATTTATTACTCACCTTAAAATTGCGTAAAATTATCGGTTTATAGAAATTCAAATCGTTCTACAAAAATAAACCCTCAATAGTTGATAACCATTGAGGGCTGTGGAAAAGTATTGATTTGATGTTAATTCTTTTTAAATACATAAATTAAACTTGAATAATTTCCTTCGTTGTTGCTTGCACTAAGATTTGATTTAAAGCCATCTACAAATGACTTTAAATAGTTAGTTTTTCCTGATTGATATTTTGTACTCAACATTGAAACATAGAACGAATCAAATTTCATTGGTAAAGTTTTCTCTAAACGAAACCCGTTTTGCTCAAACAATTGCTTGATAGATTTTTGGGAGAAATGATACAAATGTCTTGGAACATCATAAGCCGCCCACTGTGCTTGATATATTTCCGCATCTTTTGATTCGTGATTTGGAACAGCAACAATCAATGAACCATTTTCTGCAAGTCTTTCCTTTAACCAATTCACTGTTTCACTCAATAAATGAACGTGTTCAAGCACGTGCCACATGGTGATAGTATTAAATTGCTCGTTCTGAAATGACGATAATATCTCTTTTTTAATAGTAGCTTTATTGATTTTTTCCGCAATTTGTCTTGCACCTAAATCTGGCTCAATGCCATTTACTTCCCAGCCGTTTTCACGAGCTTCATTTAAAAACATACCTGTTCCACAACCCACGTCTAATAAATTACCTTTTTGTGGATAAAGACTATTAATCAGATTTAATTTACCTTTCAATGTATATTTTCTAACAATTTGGTAAATTTTCGCTATCAATCCTTTCGATGTGTTTGTGTGTGAAATATAAGATTCAGCTTTATAATATTCACCTATTTCATCTTGGTCAGGTCGTGGATTTGTGAATTTAAAACCGCAAGATTTACAACTTACAATTTGAAATTTCTCCTGACTAACTGTATAATCTTGTACTTCTAAGTAATTTTCAAAGATCTTATTTTGGCAAACTGGGCAATTAATGATTCGTTCCATATTTTAAGTATCACAGGTTTCTAACCTGTGCTGTTCATTAATTCAAAGGTTGGAAACCTATGATACTTTTTTACAAAGATACAAAAAAGACCTGCATGGTTTTTACTCCATGCAGGTCTAAAATTATACCAATTAATTATCGTCCAATATATACCATCAACACTGATATATCTGAAACTGAAACTCCACTTATTCTCGAAGCCATACCAATCGTTTGTGGTCTTATTTTAGTTAATTTTTGACGACCTTCAATGGATATAGATTTCAATTTCATGTAATCAAATTCTGTCGGGATATTCAAGTTTTCTAACCGTTGAAATTTATCAACCATCATTTGTTCTTTTTCAATGTAGCTTTCATATTTTACATTAATCTCTCCTTGTTCTAACACTTCATCCGAGTATTTTGAAAATAGTATTTCTGCCTCTTTCGTTAATGTTCTTAAATGATTAATTTCAATATTTGGTCTTCTTAATAAATTCCACAGTGAGACTTTTTCCCTTAATACTGCTGTTCCAAAACTTTCTAATTTTTCGTTAACTTCATTTGGATTAACTTTCAATATTTTTATTTCCTCAATCAATTCACTTGTTTGCTGAATTTTATTTTGAACGTTCACCAATCTTTCATCCGATGCTAAACCAATCAAATGCCCTCTCGCTGTCAATCGTACATCCGCATTATCTTGTCGTAGTAATGTTCTATATTCAGCTCTTGAAGTAAACATTCGATAAGGTTCATCCGTACCTTTATTTATCAAATCATCTATTAAAACGCCAATGTAAGCCTCTGAACGATTTAACACAAATTCAGGTAATTTATTTATTTTCTGATGTGCGTTTATCCCAGCTATTAAACCCTGGCAAGCAGCTTCTTCATAACCCGTTGTTCCATTTATCTGTCCTGCAAAAAATAAGTTCTCAATTCTTTTAGTTTCAAGCGTTGATTTTAGTTGCGTAGGAGGAAAGAAATCATACTCAATCGCATAGCCTGGACGAAACATTCTAACATTTTCAAATCCAGGAATTTTCTTTAAGGCTTCATATTGTACATCTTCGGGCAATGAAGTTGAAAAACCATTTACGTAAACTTCTACTGTATTCCATCCTTCTGGTTCTACGAATATTTGATGACGGTCTTTATCCGCAAAACGATTTATTTTATCTTCTACTGATGGACAATAACGTGGACCTAAACCTTTAATTCTACCCGCAAACATAGGAGATTTATCAAATCCTGTTTTTAAAACGTCATGGACTTCTTGATTTGTGTAGGTTATCCAACAGCTACGTTGTTTTGTTAAGGGTTCGGTATCAGTGTATGAGAATTTACTTGGATTTTCGTCTCCCTTTTGTTCTTCCATTTTAGAGAAATCTAAACTTCTCGCATCAACTCTCGGAGGCGTTCCTGTTTTCATCCTTCCTGCCTCAAAGCCTAACTCAATTAATTGTTCAGTAATACCAGTGGCTTTTCCTTCGGCGGTTCTGCCGCCTCCAAAGTTTTTTTCTCCAATGTGAATTAACCCATTTAAAAATGTACCATTTGTCAAGACAACTGATTTAGCTTTGAACTCGACTCCTAATTGAGTCTCTACTCCTACTACTTTATTGCCCTCAACCAAGAGTTTTGATACGGTATCTTGCCAAAAATCCACATTAAGATTTTGTTCTAATGTCATTCTCCATTCTTCTGCGAATCTCATTCTATCTGATTGACAACGTGGCGACCACATCGCAGGTCCTTTTGAACGATTTAACATTCGGAATTGTATCATAGTCTTATCTGAAATAATTCCAGACATTCCTCCAAGGGCATCTATTTCACGAACTATTTGCCCTTTAGCAACGCCGCCCATTGCTGGATTACAAGACATTTGAGCAATTGTGTTCATGTTCATCGTAATTAATAATACCTTCGAACCCATTTTTGCAGCAGCGTGTGCCGCCTCGCACCCTGCATGTCCTGCACCAACTACTATAACATCATAATTTTTATACATTTTCAATACTTTTATTTAATATGTTACCCCAATAATGTTTAAATAAACTTCTGTTTTTCATTTAAAATTTATCAACTGTTCCACGTGGAGTGTTTGATTAATTCCGTTTAAAATAGTTCAAAAAAGCAAGATATATTTACATTCTAATTGTCTCATTTCAGACTTATCCTCAATAGAATGGTCGTCATATCCACATAAATGTAAAAGTCCATGAACAATAACACGTTTAATTTCATCTTCAAAAAGAACAGATAATGTTTTTGAATTATCGATAACACGTTCTATGCTAATAAAAATATCTCCTTCAATTATGCTTTCAACTTCGGAATTATCAAATGTTATTATATCAGTGTAAGTGTCATGGTCTAAATATTGAAGATTCATTTTATATAGATATTGATCAGAACAGAAGATATAGTTTAGATTATTAATTCTAAACCCCTCTATTTCAGCAACTTTCTTAATCCATACTTTAAAATTATTCTTGTACTTGATGTTAAATTCAATATCTTCGTTAAAAAAATTAATCATTACAATGTAAGTTAATAAATTGAATAAAATAAGACTACAAAGATACAACACATTTTATTAGTAAGTGAAAATCAGTAATTTAGCATATTATAAAAGGATAGACAAAAATAGAAAAAAATGAAAATAATCTTACCAAAAGCAATTTTTTTATTAATTACCATTACAATACAAATTGTTTCGCATAAAAGTTTAGGACAAAAACCAAGAGATGGGTTAAGACAGAAAGAGGATAAATACGAATCTACGGGCATTCCAAACAATTGTGATGATAAAGTTTATGCAATAACGGAAATTGGCAATTTACTGGAAATTGAAAATATAGAAAGTAAAGAAAGAGTTATAAAGCAATTAGGAACGGCACTACCTTTCAAATGTAATGCTTTTGCCAAAGGAACAAATAATAAACTTTATGCAGTAAAGGGGTACGAACAAGCAAGTACTTCTGTGTATGAATATAACCCAAAAAGCCGACAAGGAAGTTTTAGTAAATGGACTTTACCCTCAAATGCCGATGGAGGTTGGGTTTCAGGGGCAGTTGACTCAAAAGGAAAGTTATACTTTATCTCTACAACAATGGAAAATTTAGTAAGAATTGATATTCGTAAAGCTGATTCAGAAGTTATATGGTCAGATAATATGTCGGTTGAAGGGTGGAAAAAAGAAAATTGTAAAAATGGCTGTAATTTTTACATTAATAAAAAAGATGAATTAGTAGTAAAAGATAATAAAGGAAACAGCGTTTGGAATATTGCAATTAACGATGAGTTTAAGATTGTAAAGGCGGATGTAATAAATACAAATAATGAAGTTAATCCAACTAATGATGTTATGGAGTATATTAATTCTTCAGGAATTTTCATGAGTTTGCTGTTGGGTAGAGATGCAATTTTTAGTTATTCAGCTAAAAAAAATGATATAGTTTTATTAATTAAAATTGATACAATTAAATTAGGATTTTTGACAGAAATAGGTGGATGTAATAATTTTATAAAAAAATCAGAAAAAATTCTTGAAGAAGAAAAAGATGAGTTAATTACCGCTACTACAAGTATTAATGAAAGTATAAGATTAAAAAACATTATTTTTCAGTTAGGAGAGTCAGAGCTACAACCAGAATCTTATGGTGAATTAGATAAATTGGTAAGACAATTAAAGAAATATCGGCAAATAGAAATTTTATTAGAAGGTCACACAGATATTACAGGCGATGCAGAAGAGAATATTCAGCTATCATTAGAAAGAGTTAATTCATGCAAAAAATATCTTGTTATTAAAGGAATAGAGGGACGTAGAATACAAACGAAAGGATTTGGTAGTGCAAGACCATTGAAACGCTCAGGAAGTGAAAAAGAACGGGAAATAAATAGACGTGTGGAGTTTAAAGTAATTAAGGGGATTGGTTGATTAAAATATTTGAATTTCGAATTTCGATATTTCGATTTTGGTATTCCCAATTTGAAAATATTTACAAAAATGCCCTGTAAATTAATACGGGGCATTTTTATTTAATCATCAAATAACCAAATAACGAACATCAAACATCGAAAATTAGTTGATTTGTTTGAAATAATTATCAACTTGACGTTTATAATATGGATTCAAATTAGGCGGAACAGTACGAAGTAGTTCTGTCTGTTTTTGTTTATCCTTGACATATTGTTGAAATTGAGGTGGAGCTTTCCTTTCAAAAGCTTGACGAGCAGTTTCAGCTTTACGTTTTTGGTCTTCCTCTTGTTCCTTCATAGCTTTCTCAGATTCTAATAAACGAGTTAATAATTCTTGTTGACGTTTCATCATCTCTGGGTTGATTCGCTTATTTACTAAATCTGTTTCAGTCTCCTCCATTTTTTTCATCATATCTTTTATATCGTCTCCCAATTTCCGTCCTTTTTCCGTTCCTTTAGAACTATCTAAAAAACCTTGAAGCATTTTTCTAAGTGCCGATTGTTCTCGAGCCATTTTAGCCAATTGTTCAGAAACGCCCCCCTGCCCTTTTGAACCTTTTTGCATGGTTTTTCCCATTTGCTCATTTAGTTCTTTTTGAGCCTCTCCCATGCTTTTTTGTTTGCCCTTGCTCTTCCCCTTTCCACTTCCAGAACCTGCCATCATTTGCTGATTTTGTTGCATTTGTTTCAGAACATCAGATAATAAAAGGGCTAAATTATTCATCGAAGTCATAGCAAATTGCTGTTTTGAAGTCGTCATGGCTAATTTTCGTTCCTTTATCAACTTAACAGCATCTGTCATGTGACCTTTCATGGCATTCATTTCACGGGTAACGAACGTTTCAATCTGTAAAACTCTTTTCGATAAAGCATACAAACTATCTTCAATCACTTTTGCATCGTCTTGTAGTTTAATTTGATCTTGTGAAAGTTTAACAAATCGTGGATCAGATGGATTAATTCCCCTAAAATCTTTCATTAACCGTTCCTGGTCAAATGAAACGGTTACTAAATTTTCAAGAATATCCCTTAAATCATCCATATTCTCTTCGTTTTGTTTAGATTCTTGTTGTTGCTTGGCAGCAGCAAGTTTTTGAGCAAGATTTCTCATTTTTCGAGCGGCACGTTTTTGCTTTTCAGCGGCACTTTTACTATCACCTTTATCGCTCTGTTTTTCGGAATCTTTTTGATCTTCTGAGATATCTTCTTGCTGTTCTTTGTCCATGTCCATCTTCTCAGAATTTTTCATCTCCTCATTCATTTTTTCAGCTTCTTTCAAATCTTTCTTCAATTCATCAAATTCCTTGCTTAATTTCTCCTGTTCTTTTTTATTTGCTTCATTTTCTTTTTGTTTTTCAGGAGAATTTTCAGCTTTCTTCTCAGTCTTTTCATTCTTTTCAGCTAATTTTTCTTCCTTTTCAGCTTGATTTTCGAGTTCTTTTATGGCTTTATCCATTTTTTGATCAAGTTGAAGTTTTTTGAACAAGTCTTTCATCCGTTCTAATTCTTTCTCAGCATTCTTCTCTTTGTTTTTAATGCGTTCCATTTGCCCTAACATCTTATTATCTTCTGGATTTTGCTCAAGCATTTTCTTTAATTCATCATACATCTTTTGAGCCTCTGGATCCATCAATTCATTCATCATCTTCTGCAAAGCATCCATTTTCTGTTGATTCTCGGGCTTTTGCTCATTGAAACGCTGTTGTTTGTCGTTCAAATTTTGGTTTTGCTCTTGCATTTGTTTGATTTCATTCATTAACTCCTCCTTTTTTTTAATAAGTTCCTCTGCTACTTTTTTATCCTGAAAATCAAGTTCTTTTTTATTCTTCAAGCGACTTTCCAAAGCGGCAATCTCCTTACGAAGTTTTTGAGCTTTTTCAAGCGTTTTCTCAATTTGTGCTTCGGCTTTATCAATCGAACTATCAATCTCTTTATCAATCGCTTGCTTATTTGGAATGGCATAGTTCATTACCTGCGAGCGAGTAGATTTCGCTCCATTTACACCATCATTATCCCAAACTTGCACAAAATATTCAATCTTATCGGCAGGGCTTAATTTTAAACTATCCAAATTCCATTGCTTATAGAAACTCTGAATGGTCTGGGAGGGATTTATAGGTAAATTCATACTCGCATATCCTTGCGTTGAAGGTTTGCCATCTCGCAAAACTTTGTAGAAAATTGCCAGTTTACTAATGCCATAATCATCGGCAATATTTCCACCTAAAACCATAAAATTGTACAAAGTAGAGTCTTTATATTGCTCTAAACTCAATTGAGGGTGTTTATCAGGCACAACATTCAAGAAGAAGCTAATCCCATCCGCATTTGAAGCGTACTGATTTTTCAAAAATACTTTATACGTCCCAGAAGTTTTTACCTTTCGAGAAAGTTCGAAACCGCTGCCCAATAGTTTTTTCTCGGCATAATATCGTTTTCCATCACCTTCAAAAACCATAACAATTGAATCTGTGTCAGTAACATTAAAATCCCAATCAATGGCAGTGCCTTCTGGAACGGTCAAATTACCCACATTTTTCATGGATTCATTGGGTTTGTTGAGGTAATTTGGATAATTCAAATTCACATCAAAAAACGCTAAACTTGGACGATTAATAATCTCAATTTCATATTCTGCCGATTTGAAACCCGCTGCCTCAAATTTGAAATCAAAATTTTGCTGAACCTTCGAAAATGTGTAGGTGTAATGACGCTTATCAACCGTCTCCATTTTCAATTTACGATCATTGTGCAAAAGATAAACGGATTCGGGAATAGTGTTCCCTTGAAGGGTTAAATTAACCGTAAAGTCCTCATTCTTAAAGGCTTGCAGTTTTTTATTTTCTAAAACGAATGTAAAAGGTGCTTCTTCTTGATATTCATTTTTGAAGTTTACAATGCGTTCGGTGCTTTTTGAAAAGAAAGCAGGATATAACATCAAAATCAATGCAATCGCCCCCGCAGGAAGAGCCGCAAACTTGACATATTTACGATTTTCATTGATTTTAATGGCATCAGCGAACTTCAAAAATCCCAATTGTTTTGATTTTTGGTTAATGGAAGCCAACAGTAACTCATTTTGCTCACGGTCGAGCGTACGAGTTAGTTGGAGCGTATTCACCAACTTATCTCCTATTTCTGGAAAATATTTCCCAATTTGATCAGCAGCTTGATCATTTGAAAGCGGTTTCTTTTCGCCGTATAAAAACATGAGAGGTTTAATTACCCAGAAAATAATGGAAGCCAAAAATGCTGCTAAAAACGAAAAGAATAAAATCGTTCGAAAAGTTGTTCCGAAATGCCCAAAATATTCGAGGGTATTAAAAACCAAAAAGGCGGACAAAATAACTGCCGCCGTAAAAATAGAGCCTTTTATGAGTCGGTTGAGGTAATATTTACGTTTGTATTCCTCAATACGCATCAAAAGCGTAACAATGGGTGAAGTTGTCATAGTAGTAATAAATTTCGTTAGAATATGTATTGCAAATTCAATTCCAAAACGGTTATTTTTAGGTAATTTCCAATAAAACAGGACAATGATCAGAGTGTTTCACATCACGAAGTATCTCAGAATGTACTAAACGTTCACGCAAAGACTCCGTAGCACAATGATAATCAATTCGCCAACCTAAATTTTTCGTCCTTGCTCCTGCTCGATAGCTCCACCAAGTATAATGATGCGGGTCTTGATTGAAATGTCTAAAAGTATAAATAAAACCATTTTCCAGAAAACTCCCTATCCAAGCTCGTTCGTCGGGTAAAAACCCTGAACTATTGGCATTTGACTTTGGATTATGAATATCAATCGGATGATGACAAATATTATAATCCCCCGAAATAATCAAATTAGGCACTTTTTGCTTCAATTTATGGACATATTCGTGAAAATCCGTAAGCCATTTCATCTTAAAACCTTGACGCTCCTCCCCGCTCGAACCTGAGGGCATATATACGGACATTAACGAAAAATCTTCAAAATCTGTACGTAAAACCCTACCCTCACGGTCATAAATTTCAATCCCACAACCGTGAACTACATTTTTAGGTTTTATTTTCGTAAAAATAGCAACACCAGAATATCCTTTTTTCTGGGCAGCATACCAATGGATTTCATATCCTAAGTTTTCAAAAAGAGCTTTTTCGATTTGGTTTTCCTCGGCTTTAACTTCTTGTAGGCAAATCATATCAACATCCGTTGCTTTTACCCAATCTACAAAACCCTTTGAAATTGCCGAACGAATGCCGTTAACATTATAAGTTATAATTTTCATACAGTTAATTTTAATGTGGTTAAACAACAGTTTAAATTAGTTGGTTATTTGTAATGATTGTTAACATCATAACATATTTATTAACAGTCAATTGAAAAATTAATGCCTAATAACTAAATCCTAATACCTATTTATGCAAAAACCTCTTTCTCAAAATACTCAATCACGTGAGCTTTCATTAATTTTTCTTGTTCAACGATATTCACAAAAGGCAAAGGTTGAACCAATTTCCAATGAGGCCAGCCATCTTGATCAGTGCCTTCAAGTTCATAAATTCCACTGAAACTCAATGCTTTGCAAATGGCAATGTGCATCAAATCTTGTTTCTGTTCTTTTGTAAAAAATTGATGTCCTTTACCCAATTCTTGTACGCCCATTAGGAACAAAACTGAGTCTAAATCGGCAGGGCGTTTGCCCATTGCTTGTTCCAATTTATCTAATAACAATTCCCATTCTTGGGCTAAATTTTCCATTTAAAATTCTTTTAATTTATCCCTTTATACATAATATTTCATAGAGTAAATTAGGTCTGATAGTTGATGTATTAGATAGTTTCATAACTAAAACATTTTACCATATTTATACTTAAAATTGCCTCTTTGCGACTCTAAAATTTCAATGGTGAAATATATTTTTTGTATGATAAAACAAAGTTAATCATTCTCACGGACTACCAATATTTTCAAAAGATTTTGTACATTTATTACTTCAAAATTTAACCACTATTTTCACCATGTTTCAATCTTTCATCGATCTTATTTTTCCACGAATTTGTGCGGGTTGTCAACAGCCACTTCAACACAAAGAAAAATTAATTTGCACAGACTGTCGCTTTGAATTACCTTTTACAAATTCGCATTTGCAAGAAGATGAAAAACTCAACAAAAGGTTTATGGGTAAAGTAAAACTCGAACATTCGCTCGCCTATTTAAAGTTTGTAAAGGGAGGCAAAGTTCAACGAATGATGCACGAATTGAAGTATAAAGGAAACATTGAGGTGGGAGAACTTTTAGGAAAAATGTACGGCTCTGATTTAAAGGAAAACGGCTTTTCTGATAAATTTGATGTGATTTTACCCGTACCACTTCACTCCAATCGATTAATCATTCGAGGATACAATCAATCTGATTCTCTGGCAAAAGGGCTTTCAGAAAGTTTAGGAGTAGAATGGAGAAATGATATTTTAAAAAGAGGAATTTCAGCGGAATCACAGATTAATAAGTCCAGATTAGAACGTTATGAAAATATGAAAGATGTCTTTTTTGTGGATAAACCAGAAGAGATTTTAGATAAGAAAGTCGTGATTGTGGATGATACGTTAACGACGGGTGCAACGCTTGAATCTTGCGTTTTAGCATTGAATGATGTGGGTGTAAATAACGTCTCGGTTATAGCTTTTGCAGCAACTTACTGAGAAATTTTACTACAAAAAAAGAGTCGTTAAAAATGAATTTAACGACTCTTTTCTGTGATGATACTCTTACTTGTTTGTACCAGCTCTAATCATTGCACAACGGAAACCGATGGTTGAAGTTGCTGAATCTTGATCAATGAAACGACGTGTTCCTGGGGCTAACCAGTAGGCAACATCTGCCCATGAACCGCCTTTATAAACACGAGATTTATTATCAACTAATGAGTTGTCATTCTTCTTATCATAGGTCTTTTCCTTATCTAAATAATCGCTTCTGCGAATTGGGTTTAAATCGTTAAAATCTTCGTATGATAACGGACGATACAAGTCAAAAACCCACTCATTTACGTTACCCGCCATTTGATATAAACCAAAGTCATTGGCTGGATAAGAATAGATTTCATTCGTAATAATAGCACCGTCATTTGACTTACCCGCAATACCCGCATAATCACCACGACCACGCTTGAAGTTGGCTAACATCGTTCCTTTTTTCTTACCACGAGAGGCACGCATATTGGGTCCATCCCAAGGATAAATTCTTTGGTTGGTCTGATTTTCATCTTCGTATTGCGTTCCAATCATTGCCTTAGCTGCATACTCCCATTCAGCCTCCGTTGGAAGACGATAGGCAGGAAGAACCTTTCCAGATTCAATCTGCAAACGCTGACCAGCTGTGAAAGCAGGAGCCGCTTTTGTCTCAGCTTTTCCTTTGGTTTTAGCACCTTTTGAACTTCCCTTTTTGCTACTTTTTTGACTTTTCAACGCTAAATCATTATTTACTGCCGCAGTACGCCAGTTACAATAATCAGAGGCTTGTGTCCATGATACACCCACTACTGGATACATACGAAAACCTGGATAACGTAAATATTGCTCTACGTAAGAATCGTTAAAAGCCAATTCATTTTTCCAAACCAACGTATCTGGAAGTGCTGATTCATAAAATTCTTGCGAAGAATCTTTTTGGATTGCGTTTAGATATTCAAGATAATGAACGTTACCGATTTCAGTCTCATCCATGTAAAAAGACTGTACTGACACAGTTCTTTCCAAGTTATCTCTTGAATTAATAACGTCTTCTTCTAAAGCACCCATTGTGAAACGACCACCTTCAACAAACACTAAGTTTGGACCAGTTGGCTGACCTTTGAAGGTTTTATCAACTTGGAAACCACCTTTTTTATTGTAAGCAATACCAGTTGCGGTACTTCCTTTACCTATTTTTACGCTACTTGGCTTTTTTGATTTACATGAACTTACGAGTGCAAGCCCAACTAAAACAACCGCCACTGATTTGAGGGACAACTTCATCTGTCGAATAATTTGATTGTCGTGAATATTAAAAAAAGTATTAAGTCTTTGGTATTTAGTATCAAGTAAATGATATGATTAGCTCACAAATTTACGTAAATTAGCATGAAATCTGGCGGGAATGGCTGAGAAGTTTATTTCACAATAAAGTTTCTACTTAGATTGAATTCCAATAATTTCTTTCAAAATACCTTTCAGTTCGTCGATTGCCGTAATTTTTTCAAAAATCAACATCAATTTCCCTTTGGCTTCTTTGAGAGAACATTTCCGTGAATTCATCTTAACATAATCAATAATCTTGCCAAAAGCCGCTGATTTATAATACTTTTCGTTTTCAGAAGGAACGAAGTAACATTTCAAATTATTGTTTTTAAGCAATATTTTTTCCATTCCAAGAGTTTCCGCCATCCATCTCGCTCGTACAATTTCAATGATGTCTTTTACTTCTGGAGGCAACGGTCCGAAGCGATCTTTAACCATCGTTTCAAATTTCTGTAATTCTTCTTCCGTTTTCATATCGTCTAATTGGGTGTAGAGCGATAATCTTTCGGAGATACTGGTAACGTATTTTTCTGGAATAAGTACTTGTAAATCGGTTTCAATTTGACAATCTACTTTAACTGCCTGAACGATTTCTGAAAGGTCTTTTTCAAATAATTCTCTAAATTCGTTCTCTTTCAATTCCTGTACGGCTTCGTCCAAGATTTTGTGGTATAATTCATATCCTAAATCATTGATAAAACCGCTTTGCTCTGCCCCTAAAAGGTTTCCTGCTCCTCGAATGTCTAAATCTCTCATGGCAACTTTGAAGCCGTCTCCCAAGTCAGAAAATTCTTCTAAGGTACTCAAACGCTTGCGGGCGTCGCTCGTGAGGAGTGACAAGGCGGGCGTGAGCAAATAGCAGAACGCTTTTTTGTTGGAACGCCCTACCCTGCCTCGCATTTGGTGCAAGTCAGACAAGCCAAAATGATTGGCATGATTGATAAAAATGGTGTTTGCATTCGGAATATCAAGCCCTGATTCGATGATATTTGTGGAAACTAACACATCATAATGCCCCTCAATGAAGTTCATCATCACTTTTTCGAGTTTGTCGCCTTCCATTTGTCCGTGGGCGGTTGATACTTTTGAATCGGGTACTAAACGCATGATTAGATTAGCAATTGAATCTAATTCTGCTACTCTATTGTGTACGAAATAAACCTGTCCACCTCTTTTGAGTTCGTAGCTAACGGCATCACGGATTAATACTTCATTAAAAATCTGTAATTCTGTCGTAACAGGCTGACGGTTTGGCGGAGGCGTGGCGATAATGGATAAGTCTCTTGCTCCCATCAACGAAAAGTGCAAAGTCCTTGGAATTGGGGTTGCGGTTAAGGTCAGAACGTCAACATTTACTCGCATTTCCTTTAAACGGTCTTTTACTTTTACGCCAAATTTTTGTTCTTCATCAATAATCATTAACCCTAAATTCTTGAAAACGATGTCTTTATTCACAATTCGATGCGTTCCGATGAGGATATCCGTTTCGCCAGAAGCCACTCTTTTTAAGGTTTCTTTGATTTGCTTATCCGATTTGAAACGATTGACGTATTCGACTCGACAAGGCAGTTTTTCCAAACGGTCACGGAAAGTTCGGAAATGTTGCATCGCTAAAACGGTGGTTGGCACCAAAACTGCCACTTGTTTTGAATCTGCCACGGCTTTGAAGGCAGCACGAATGGCAATTTCCGTTTTCCCAAAACCCACATCTCCACAAACCAATCTGTCCATTGGATGTGGTTTTTCCATGTCCGATTTCACATCTGCCGTTGATTTTGCTTGGTCAGGTGTGTCTTCGTACTGAAACGAAGATTCCAACTCAACTTGCATGAAAGTATCAGCCGAAAAGGAAAATCCAGGAGCCATTCTACGTTTTGCGTAGAGTGAAATCAACTCTTTGGCAATGTCTTTGACCTGTCTTTTGACCTTCGATTTACGATTATCCCATTCCTGCGAACCCAATTTTGACATCGAAGGCGGTCCTCCCTCCTTTCCAGAATATTTGGCAATTTTGTGGAGCGAATGAATCGAAACCATCAAAACGTCATTGTCTTTATAAATCAAACGGATGGCTTCTTGTTCAGAATCACCTACCATTACACGGTCTAAACCCGCAAAACGCCCAATGCCATAGTCCACGTGCGTAACGTAATCGCCAATTTGTAACGTTCGTAACTCCTTTAAAGTCAGGGCTTTGGACTTGGAATATTTACTCTTTTCTCTGAAACGATGAAATCTGTCGAAAACTTGATGGTCGGTGTAACAAACAATTTTGGTCTGTTCGTCGATGAAACCTTCTCGCAAGGAAATATTTAAAGGCTGAAAACGCACTGCACGGTCAATTTCCTCAAAAATAGTTGCCAATCTTTCTAATTGCTTAGGCGAATCAGCCGTGATGATATTGGTATAATTAAATCCTTGGTTCTCACGAAGATTATCAGCAAGCCTTTTGAAATCTTTGTTGAAGGCGGGTTGTGGTTTGGAGGTGTATAAAATTTTATCTTTTTCAGATTTAAAATAAAATCGCTTCCCAAATTCAACTGTTCCAAAACTTTTGACTAAGTTTAAAAACCCTCTTCGAGTTTCAAATAATTGATTTGGGTCTGAAATAACCTTGATTCCGCCTGATTTGGCGATGATTTCTTGGAAATTGCCTTCTACTTTCTCAAAACATTTTTCGATAATTTCCAACGTTAATTCTACATCTTTAAACCAAATTCGAGCATCCGTTGGAAGGAAATTCAAGAAAGGTTCACGACTTTCTAACGTCAATCGGTTTTGAACGTCGGGAATGATATTTATTCTGGAAACTGACTCAATCGAAAGCTGTGATTCGGGGTCAAAAGTTCGGATACTTTCCACCTCATCACCAAACAAATCAATGCGATAGGGCATATCGTTGGCGTAACTAAACACATCTACAATTCCCCCACGAATGGAATATTGCCCTGCCTCGTACACAAAATCAGTCTTCTCAAAATCATAACTCGCCAAAACCTCGCCCAAGAAATTAGTGTCCAATTTTTCATTAACCGTAACCGTGAAAGTATTCTTCGACAAAGAGCGTTTATTGATAACTTTTTCAGAAAGTGCTTCGGGATATGAAACTAACAGCAAGCCCTCAACGGCGTTGTTTAGTTTGTTCAAAACCTCCGCTCGCATCAGTACATTAGCGTTGTCCACTTCCTCATACACGTAAGCACGCTTGTAGGACATCGGGAAAGAAAGGACGTGTTCCTCCCCTACCAGATTCTGCAAATCGTTGATAAAATAAGCGGCTTCTTCACGGTCAGAAAGGACGAAAAGGGATGTTTGCTTAGGATTTTGAAGGAAAATGGCGGAAGCAATCACCGCATCTAAACTACCCACAAGTCCTTTGATTTGAACGTGCGGATAATCATTCGGATGTTTTATTTGTTCAATAATCGTCTGCACGAAGCCGTCTTCACGATAGAGCGTAAGGAAATCTTTGACAAGCATTTGTAAAGGTTTTAGGTGTTGGGTGTTAGGTTTTAGTTACATAAAAATTTACAGATAAATCAAACTTAACAAACAACAATAGCCACGAATCGCTTGATTATGGAAAATCAAGCGATTCGTGGCGAGAAAAATATCTGTAAAATTAACTGATTTTTTGGGGAAAAAGTTTGGTTTTGTTGACAGGTTTTTAAGACATATAAAACTATGAGTTAACCTTAACTTAAAATCTAAACTACTTAAATGAATTTCTAACCAAAGAAAATAACGTTAAAAGAAATAAAATTAATAAGGTTATTCTAAATGTCTCTAAAAGTTGAGTACCTGAATTATTTAGAACAGTTATCCAATTTAACTCTTTACTTAATTTATTGACATTTACTATACTAAATAATATTTTGTCTCCCATGTGTCTATTCTCATCATAGACAACACTAACTACATACAAATGTTGATTAACATCTCGTATTTTACAATATATTCCAAAAGAGTCATGAGCATATTCAATTATATCACTAATTATAATATTATTATCCATCGAAGTGCCTTTACCAATTATTTGAATAAAACCTTCTTCTTCTATTTTAAACCCTTCTAATTCGTCAAAATCAGTATTAAAATCGTATGGTAATTGAACACTTAATAGACCGTAATTCTTTCCATAAAACGAGAGTTTATAGTCAACGATAAGAATTATAAAAAATAAAAAAAGAATTGTTAATAACTTACCTTTCATGGTTTATTTTGTCTTCGTTAGTGTTCCAAACTCGTCCGCCAGCCATCATTTGGTGTTTTCAACCAGCAACATGTGCGGCAATAATCGAACGAATATTTATTATTGTAACTACTTGATAATAAGACACAAAATTTTTATTTCGATTGTTGGGGGAAAATACTAACAAAAGCGGGAAGTGGTTTTTGGATGGTTCTTAATAAACCAATATGAGATTTTAATTTAATTTGTCCCGTGAATGATACAGTAAATTTCTTAAATCCTTCACGCCGTTCACCGCCTTCAATACTTGCTACACGCTATCTGTAAAATTAACTGATTTTTTGGGGAAAAGGTTTGGGGAGATAGAGAATTGTTGAAAACTAAGCCACAGCAAAACCTGTATATTGCCGTGCATGGGCAGGGTGAAAGCCTAACACAATATCGGTTGAAGGAATCCCTTTTTTGATTAGTTCCTCGGCAACTAATGTATCTGTATTATTAACTAAAATCCAGACTCTGCCATTAGGTTTTATGTCAAAATGAAAAACGACTTGATAGATAAAACGTTTCTCAAACCAGCCTGTTTCAACTAATTGAAAATGATTGTTTTTGACATCAGTAACTACCTGTAATTCAATAGTTCCCAAATCTTTGGAAATAGATTCAGCCACTAAAAATTCCGTTAAAATTTTCTGATATTTCTTTATCTTTCTATCCATTTTGTAATATTCTTATGCTCTGAATCAAAAATAATGAGATTGATATTGAAGTGAATACAAAGATTTTCAATGTCAACATCCTTGAAAAAACTTTGATAAATCTCCTCTGTTACCGCTAAAAACAGTTTTCTTTCGGGGTCTTTGGTTTCTAAAAAGTAGCGATAAATACCATATTGACCAAAAGCTGCATGAAAATCATAGGTTACAGACGAACCTAAAAAACTTTTGATTTCAACTGCAATATGTTCAAAGCCTCGTTCTGCAATGAGAATTTTCTCTGCCCCTAAATCTATTTCATAAGGCTTACTTTTCTTTCGATTGTTGGTGAAAACACAAACAAAGGCGAAAATCGTGCGAAAGCAATCGGATGTATATGTTTTATATGTAACTATTTGATAATCAGAGACAAACCTATTCTTTCGATTGTTGGTGAAAACACCAACAAAGGCGAAAACTAAGGGCTACGCCAGATTTTAAAAGATTTCTACGGGAGATTTGTTCCATGAGGGATTTGAGTAAAATATATTTTGGGTAAATTAAGAAAGGATTTGAGAAATGTTGTTGGGTTTTGTGGTAAAAATAAAAGAGTGACAATTTTACTAAACTGTCACTCTCATTTATTTGGGATTCTCTTTAATCTAATTCTTCAAAATCTCAAACTCAACTCGACGGTTAATAGCTTGATTTTCAGGCGTATCATTCGCTACTTTTGGTTTATTTTTACCGTAACCTTTGGAAGTAAGTTTCTCGCCAGCTACGCCTTGTGTGAGGAGGTAATTACGCACTACATCCGCTCGTTCTTGCGAGAGTTTATTGTTCACTTCATCCGAACCTACGTTATCGGTATGTCCACTGATTTCTGAAACGATTTTAGTATTTGATTTAAAAAAGGCAGCAATACGGTTCAATTCTGGGTATGATTCCGCTTTGAGGGCAGCTTTACCGAATTCAAAGAAAATATTGTTCATTTCAACCTTCACACCCACTTCTACGGGTTTTACGGTCATGTCTTTTCCTTCAATTTCAAGGTATTTACCCGTTATTTTACTCAAATCTATATTTTGAGATGTACCTACGTAGCCGTCGATTTTCGTAGTAATTCCATAGTTTTTTCCATAAGGCAAAACCACTTTATAAATTCCTGTAATTGGGTCGGGAGTGGCAACGCCTAATTCTTTTCCATTGGTTAAATCTTCGTAAATAATCTGAGCATTCAGTGGTACTTTGCCCGTTTTACCATCAATTACTTTACCCGAAACCAATACCACTGGTTCTGATTTTATGTCCCTTGGTTTCTCTGGTTCAGGCTTTTTCTCCCCTCCTGCCATTGGAGAAGTGGTTGTTGGGGGCGTTTCAACTGGTTTTGGTTGGTCTAATTTCAAACGAAAAATGTCTTTCTTCCCAACAGAATTATTACTTGAAATAAAGTAAGCGTAATCTCCTGCCGCCGAGATGGTGTAATAGGCATCGTATTGGTCGGTATTGATGGGTTCGCCGATGTTTACGGGTTCTGTCCAATGAATCCACGTTTCGTCTTTTCGCTTGCAAACCCAAATATCATTGCTGCCTTTTCCACCCTCACGATTACTCGAAAAATAGAGCGTTTTGCCGTCTGCTGCTAAGAATGGCGTTGTTTCCGTAAAATCAGTATTGACATCATCACCTAAATTTATGACTTCTGACCAAGAGCCATCTTTTTCTAAAAATGAGGCATAAATATCGTCTTCATCTGAGTTTTTCTTTTCTGAAAAAGCCATTAAAAGTGTTTTACCATCGTTGGAAAGATAACCGTATTCGTTCTTTCCACGACTTAGTTTTTCATATTTCGGAATATCCATTTTCTTTGGGATTTCCCAACCCGTAGCGGTTTTTTTAGCGATTGAGAAACCACGAGTTTCATATTGTCCGTTCACATAAGCACCTTTCACCAAAATGGTTTGTCCATCGGGTGAAACGCTGTAAATGGTGTTATATTGGTCACGATTGAGAGCCTCGGACATCCGTCTGGAAGTCGTCCACGCACCCATAAGACTTTCTGAGTACCAAATATCTTGCGAACCTGCAATTTGCTCAGTACCAGCCATTCCGAACTTGTTTTGCGGGTGATTTTTACGCCCAAAGTAAAGCGTTTTTCCATCGGGCGACATCACAGGATTGAGTTCAGAATATTCAGTATTGACGGCAGAACCAATGCTTTCAGGCTTGTTTTGAGCTTTGAGCAAAGTGTTTTGAGCTGTGAGCAATGAGAAGATAATGAGCGTTTGGAAAGTGGTTTTCATAGAGAGAATGATAGCTATATTTTGTTTTAAACGAAAAGTGGGGCTTGAAATTGTCTGAATAATTCTGTCTGAATTTGGATTCGTGGGATTGATGGATTTTTTGGATTTCTTCGCAAAGTTTAATCCAAAAACCCTTAAATCTGACGAATCCAAATTCAGACAGAGGGAAAAGAAAAATTTAAAAGTACGCTACTAAAATTACGGACTGTTCAGTTGCACCAGCTTTCATGTAATCAAAAAACATTTCATTTTCTACTTTCAAATTAACAGGACAATCTATTTTTAACTTCAAGATTTCACTACAAACTTTTTTATCCAGTTGTACGAGGTACATATCTAAATCAACTGCCATTCCTCCCAAAAATGCTTCTTCCAAAGAAAATTGAATATTACTATCAAAAAAATCCGTTAAAACAGTAGAATCCATAAAGAAGTCTTTTCCTTCAATACTTGGTATTTTTTCAAAAAAAGTGAGATAATTATCACTCAGTCGTAATGATTGATGTGGGCATCCATACCATACATCTTGAAATTTATTCAAATATTTATACTTCAAATAATATGAAATGATGACTTCTTTTTCAGTAATGGGCTTGTTATTTTTTAACTCACTCTGAGCTTTTAGAAGTATATCCTTTGTATTGTGTGGAAAGTAATTATCATGACTATGTCTGTATAAACCTGCTTCCCGATAATATTCACTTAACGAATTGCTATTTGCTTTGATAGTTGACAAACTGTGTAAAAGCTCTTTAATCATTGAGTTATAATCACGTTCAGAGACAGGATTATATCTGTAAATTTCTGGATTAACTGAAATGATTGCAAAACTATTATTAGTGTACTTCTTTTGAGCTTGCATATTTATTTTAATTAGCACCAAAATGATTATCAATCCCCAATTTTTACGCATCTGTTTATGTTAAGTGTTTATCAAATTATCTGAACAAATATCACGCTCTCCCAATCCACTTCCCCACCAATTCACCCTCGGAAGCATCGTTTCGTAGTTTTTCTAAAAGTGATTCGATGTTATCGTCCACAATCAACGTATCAAGATTGGCTTGTTTCAAAAACCCTTCCGAAACCATTTTTTTAAGCATCACGATTAAATCATCATAGAAACCATTGATATTCAAAATTCCGACGGGCATTTTGTGTAAGCCCAATTGTCGCCAAGTCAAGATTTCAAAGAGTTCGTCCAGTGTTCCCCAACCGCCTGGTAAGGCGATAACGGCATCAGATTTTTCCGCCATTAATTGTTTGCGAGTGTGCATGGTGTCCGTTACGATGCACTCGGTTAGTCCTTTGTGTTGCACTTCCCACGGCTCCATAAAAGACGGAATTACACCAATGGCTTTTCCACCATTTGCCAAAACGGCATCGGCAATTGTACCCATTAAACCCACACTTCCACCACCATAAATCAAGGTAAGTCCTTGTTTAGCAAGGGTTTCGCCTACTTGTGTGGCGGTATTTTTATAAATTTCATTGTGTCCTGCCGACGAACCGCAGTAGATTAAAATATTTTTCAAAATCTGGTTTTTGTTTTTTAGTTTCGTAAAAATAAGAAGATAATTTTAAAGAAGTATTGTTGGAAAACGTAGTATATTTACAAGCGTAAAATTAAACACAAAGAAAATGGTTGTTTATAGTGCTTATGACCAAATTGCAGAACTGATTGCAGAGCTAAATCCTGCAAAAGTGATGGCTTTGAAGGCAAACAAAGAATTACAAAATCGTTTTGAAAGTTTGGTTGAAAAATCAAAAGAATCAAGTCTCGATTTTCAAGAAAAAGATGAATTAGACCATTATGTGGTCTTGGAAAGACTCATTCGTTTAGCAAAAATTCGTTCCCACGAAAGAAGAGTCGCATGAGCCGTTACGTATCAGAAGCATTACGAAAATTAGTTACAGGAAGGGCTTTACATCGTTGTGAATATTGTAGGATTCATTCGGAAAACTCATTTTTTACTTTTCATATTGAGCATATTGTTAGCTTAAAACATGGAGGCAAAACTGTTCCTGATAATCTTGCTCTTGCTTGCCCAATTTGTAATCTAAACAAAGGTACAGATATTGCCACTTTTGTAGAAGATATAAAAGATGTTATTCGTTTTTTTCATCCAAGAAATGATAATTGGGACGAACATTTTGAGATACAAGAATCTGGATTGATTTCCCACAAAACATTAATTGGAGCATCAACTACAAAAATACTTAATCTCAATCATCCAGACTCAATAATTGAACGCCGTGAGATGATAAGGTTAAAATTGTTGTGATTAACAACTACTTCAACAAATCCTCCAAAGCCCCCTTCACCTCCATAAATTTATACTCAAAATCAGTCTCCAATTTTATCCGTTTATTCAAAACATAATTTCCTCCCAAAACAATATCCGCCATTTCTCCAAAGACCAATTTCAAGGCAAAAGCTGGTACGTTTGGCATCCAAAACGGGCGATTCAGTACCTCCGCTGAGAGTTTTGTGAGTTCATAATTCGTTACTGGATTGGGAGCAACGGCATTATAAAAGCCCGTCATACGTTCATCTGTGAGAGATTTCATGTACAATTCGCATAAATCATCCAAGTGTATCCATGATTGCCATTGTTTGCCCGTGCCGAGTGCCGCACCCACGCCCCAACGCACGGGTTGAGTCAATTTTGGCAATGCTCCTCCTTTTTCGCTCAACACAATTCCTGTACGAAGTTTAACCGTTCTGATTCCTAAATCTTGGATTTCATCTGCCGCTGTTTCCCATTGAATACAGCAATCCGCTAAAAAATCTAACCCCGCCGTGTGTTGCTCTGAAATCCGTTCATCGCCCGTGTCGGCTCCGTAAAACCCAATTCCTGATGAGGAAACGAAGGATTTTATTTTATGATTAATCGTTTTTAACTTATTGGAAATCAGTTGAATAGACTTAGTTCTGCTTTCGATAATTTCTCTTTTACGTTCCTCCGACCATTTTTCATCGGCAATTCCTGCCCCTGCCAAATGGATGAGGTAATCGGCTTCGAGAAGTGCTTGTTCGTCTATTTGCCCCTTCTCAATATCCCATTGATATGTTTTGACATTACCAGTTTTATTGGTTGGTTTACGGCTTAAATGCGAAACCGTAAAACCTTTTTCTAATAATAATTCCGTCAGGCGAGTACCTACCAAACCTGAACCTCCTGTAATTAATACGTTCATAATACTACTGTAGCTCGAAGTGGCACTTCGAGAGTGGACAAATAATTATACTCGGCTTCTCGAAGTGCCACTTCGAGCTACAGTATTTAAACTCCACTTCCCCCCTTCAAGTTTAATTTCTGAACGCCTTTTCTCAATTTTTTCATAAAATCTATCCCAGGGTCATCCTTTCCAGTTCTGTAATTGGGGTCTGTTTCTTTCCAAAGTGGCGTATTTTGGAAAGAAGTATATTCCAAATGCCCAATCAAATATTCAATAGTAGGGTATTTCTTTTTGAGATATTTCACGATAAAAATATTGGCTTTTAATTGGGCTTCGGTCAAAGGAAATTTATTGCCATCGCCTACGTTTTCGATGCCTAAAGCACACCAATTTAGTCCGATGACGTGTCGAGCCATCATATTTTCGGGCATCAGTCGGTAAATTGTTCCGTCTCTATCCACCAAAAAATGAATTGAAACATTCAGCGGACTCGCTTGAATCAGCTCTTTTCTGCCTTTCAATGTAACTGGATTAAAAGCATTAAATGAGCCTTCGAGCGTAGGAATTGCCGTCCAATGCGAGACAATCATCTTAGGCGTAAGCGTTGGTTCTGTTTGAATTAGTCTATGTCTTTCTTTGAGATATTGAATGGAAAGGGCTTTGCGAGTTGAATCATAAATGATAGGTCGGTCAATGATTTTTTGAGCTAATCCTTTGAAAATCAGGGAAGAAAACAAGACTAAAAGCGTAATTTTTTTCATTTTTAGAAGGTTTTGCGATGAAGGAGATGAATGAAATCCATAACAATTTACTAAAAAACAATGAGTGAATGATAGAATGATAGAATGAGTGAGTATTTTTGATGGACAATTGATTTGAATATGGAGACTTAAAATCGGATTACCAATATTATATCATTCGCTCATTCACTAATTATATCATTGCATTAAAAATGAATTCTGTATTAAAAAAACTCCTTTCCATGGCTGATGTCTTTGGAATCTTTGAACGAGATCCCTTCGGCAATTCGATGCTTTTGAAGAGGGCAATTGTGATGATTTTAGGGGTTTTGACTTATACTCGACTGCGAGGCGTAAATAAAACGCAAATCAGCGGAACGGAGCATTTGGAAGGACTTCCACGCACGGGAGTACTATTTTTATCAAATCATCAAACCTATTTCATGGATGTAATTGCTCTGTATCACATCTTTTTTAGTATAAAATGGGGATTTAGAAATTCTGTCAATTTTCCGATTTATTTATTAGCTCCACGATCAAGAGTTTTTTATGTAGCAGCTTCCGAAACGATGAAAGAGGGCGGATTAATTCCAAGGATTTTCTCACAGGCGGGAGCAATTTTAGTGAATCGTTCATGGCGTGCGGAGGGTAAAGATGTGAAAAGAGCGGTTGATACATCGGCGGATGATAAAGTTGGGAAAGGCTTGTCTTACGGTTGGGTGGTAAGTTTTCCACAAGGTACGACTACGCCTTATGCACCTTTACGTAAAGGAACGGCACACCTGATTAAAGTACATAACCCAATTGTGGTGCCAGTGGTAATAAACGGTTTCAGACGTGCGTTTGATAAGAAAGGATTACGATTTAGAAAGGTAAATACTACACTAACCGTTAATTTTAAAGAACCAATCCGCTTTGACCCTGAAATGCCTGTGGAGGAAATTTTAGAGATTTTGAGAGACAGAATTGAACAAAATATCCCAGTAGAAAAATTAACTTGGAAAAGATAGTTTCGAGGGTCGGTTTTCGATGTTTGATGTTCGTTATTCGGAAAATAAACAGCGAAAGTTAAAGGTAGTTTTCTGATGTTAATGATACTCGAAAACCAAACATCGAAAACCGAACATCTATCATCGAAAAAAAATGTTATTCAAAACCAAAGGCATAGTCATCAATTACATTCGTTATCGAGAAACTTCGGTCATTGTGAAAATCTATACCGAAGAATTTGGCGTGCAAACCTACATCGAAAACGGAGTCAGAAGTGCGAAATCTAAGAACAAAATTGCTCTTTTTCAGCCACTTACGTTGTTGGATTTAGTAATTTATCACAAAGAAGGAAAAGACATTCATCGGATTTCGGAGATGAAATGTAATCACCCTTTCCAGACAATTCCCTTTGAGATTCATAAATCTTCAATTGCCTTATTTATTACTGAAATTCTGGGGAAATGCCTTCACGAAGAATCTAATAATTCGCCGCTGTTTCAGTTTCTGAATAATTCAATTCTTTGGTTGGACGGTACAACCGAAAACTACGAAAATTTCCATTTGCAGTTTCTTCTTCAATTAGGCACATACTTAGGATTTTCGCCCGAAAATGCCCACGAAATTTCGCATGAATTAAATATTCATAATCTCCCAAAACCCACACAAGAGCTTGAAAATCAATTAGATATACTCTTAAATAGTCAATACGACAAAGCCCCAAAGATTGACCGTTTTTCCAGAAATCAGTTGTTGGATTTTATAATTTTATTCTATCGTTTGCACGTGGATACGCTGGCGGAGGTGAAGTCATTGATGGTGTTGCAGGAGGTGATGCGGGGGTAGGCTATGATTTGGAGTTAAGCATTTCTAAGTAGTCTTCTTCGGTGTAGCCTTTTTCTTTAATAACTTTCTCTAATTCAGTTTTGAGTTGATTGTCAAGACGTTCCAACTCTTTATCTTGGCGACTTTCTTCAAAATCTTTCATAAATTCTTCAAAGTTATCAATCTTTTTTCCTCCTTTTGCAATGACCTTTTGATGATATTTTCGCTCAGAATCACTTAATTCATTGGTTTTTTTGTTACTAATTATTCTTGACATTTTTCTAATTGTTAAATCAATTTGAATTGCTTTCTCTCAGACTCATTCAAAAGGTCAAGATTTTGATTTATCCATACTTTTATGAATGAGTCATTGATGTCACTCAAATTGATATTGGCTTTTTTGAGCATATAATCAAGTACAGGTGCAATATTGGCATCTACCTTGATTTTCTTTTCGATTCTTTCTCTGGTAACTGGCATATTTTTGTTGTTTGATTTTGAAACAAAATTAGTGGAAAAGATTATACATGATTGATTTATAGATTTTCATGTCATAATATTTTAATCCCATTCTGAATAATACTAATCAATTCATCTCCATTCTCAATTTCATAAAAAACAAAATGTGGTACTGATTGATATGAAAATATCTTATATCCCATTGAGCCTTTTTCAAATTTAGTAATGTTTCTGAATTGAATCGTTTGCTTTATTTGCCCATGTTCATAAATAATTAAACATTCTCCTTCTATTTCATATTCAGTTGAAAAAACCCTTTTTGTCTGATTTAAAAAGTATTTCCAAGCAAAAAAAGTGGCTATGATACCACAAATCCACATTAGCTTTAAAAACCAAGGAGTATCGTTGTATTTATCAAAAAATAAATAGATGAGAAAGACATCAAATAATCCATAATTAATACCCATCGAGATTTGATGTTTTCTTATTCCTTTTGCTTTTGTTTCTTCTGAAAATCTGTATCTCATATTTTAAAAATATTGCTTTTAAATCTTCCGCTTTAACTCAAAATGCCGTCCCAAATACAAACGCCTAACTTCCTCATCATCAGCGAGTTCTTGGGGCGTGCCGTATTTCAGGATTTTGCCTTCGTATAATAGATACGCACGGTCGGTGATGGAGAGGGTTTCGTCCACGTTGTGATCGGTTATCAAAACGCCAATGTTTTTGAGCTTCAATTTTGCCACAATCGTCTGGATTTCTTCTACCGCAATCGGATCCACACCCGCAAAGGGTTCATCCAACAAAATAAACTTTGGGTCCACCGCCAAGGCACGGGCAATTTCGGTTCTACGGCGTTCTCCTCCTGATAAAACTTGTCCCAAATTCTTACGCACGTGAGTCAATGAAAATTCCTCTAAAAGCTGTTCAGTTTTCTCTTTTTGCTCTACTTTGGAAAGTTTGGTCATTTCCAAAACTGCCAAAATATTTTCCTCGACTGAAAGAGTACGAAAAACCGAAGCCTCTTGAGCTAAATAGCCAATTCCGAGCCTTGCACGCTTGTACATGGGCAAATCTGTAACGTCCAAATCGTCCAAATATACCTTGCCCGAATTGGGTTTCACCAAGCCCGTAGCCATATAAAAAGACGTAGTTTTACCCGCACCATTAGGTCCCAAAAGCCCCACGATTTCGCCCTGTGCAACTTGATAACTCACTTCGTTATTCACCAAGCGTTGTCCGTATTTTTTGATTAAGTTTTCTGTTCTTAGTATCATTTTTCTAATTCTGTCAAGAACTATTTTACATATTTTCCTCCATCAAAACACTCTTTTGTTCAAGCGTTCCGTTCAATTTTTTCAATCTTTTTGCCAAAGCCTTGTATTCTGTGTGTCCAAGGTCAATTTTATCAATTCTCGTAGTAACTATTCTCCCATTAATAATTGAATAGGCTTCCAATTTTCCCAACAAGATGTTTAGAGAATTATTGATTTGTCGAACAGCTTTTATCAAATTTGAGCCTTTCAACTCTACGAAGTAAGCAATTGAAGATTTATCACCTTCTTTTTCGTGGCATTT
>JANXML010000082.1 GCA_025354645.1 Arcicella sp.
CACTTCGAGTATCTAATTTTTTAATACTCGAAGTGCCACTTCGAGCTACAGTAGTCTAAAAGTCCACCATTTCAACCACAATTTTCCAAGCGTCTTTCGCTTCTTGTTTATATATACGAAGATAAGTCCCTGATTTCCCTCCGCCCGAGATTACCCCATAAACACAAACCAAGTCACCTGCATTGGATGAAATTGCTTTTAAACCCGTGTAAACCAAGTTTTTATCATAGCTTTTCTTTAAGAATACTTTTGCATTTTCTTTACCGATAACTGGTTTCAAATTTCTCCGATATATTCGGACATTTTGAGCAAGATGTGGTTCAAATGGATTAAAAGAAGATTTTGCATTTTTCCAATAAAAATGGTCATTCATAAAAACCATTCGCTCGGCTAAAACCATCTGATTTTTGAGTTCGTAAGGTTTAAATATTGGATAGTTTTCTGTAATATTTATCGTGTTTGAAACCACCTCATCGTGCGGAACTCCCATGTCAATTGCCACTTTCCACGAGTTGTCAGCCTGCTTTTTCCATAAGGTTATAAAACTTCCAAATGCACTTGGTTTCTCTTCGGCTGAGGTATTATGAAACTGATAATTCCCGACGGTATAACCCAAATCTGATGAACCAGCAATTTCGGTAATAATTGGTTGCCAAGTAATAACTCCTTTAAAATCAAGGTTTTGCCAATGTTCTAAACCATTTACTGGCATTGATTTGTCAAAAATTATTGACTCTTTTGATAAAAATTCCATAAAGGCATTTTTTGTACCTTTATCAATCGAGGCTTGGGCAAACGCTTTTTCAGTTTGTATTATCTTCTGAATTTCTTCTTTTTGCTTTGGGTCTTGGGCGAAAATGGAGATGGAAGATAATAGGAAAATAATTGTTTGGTATTTGAAGATTTGAAGATTTAAAAATTTGATTCTCATAGATTTATTATATTTTGAAAGCCTTTGAGCTTTTTAATTCAGAATTTGTATTTTTATAATAAACTAGCAAACGTAATTAATTAGTCTAATCTAAATTTTCAAATTACTTCCTCCCCGTCCGACTGTTCCCGCCTTTCTTAACATTTCTATTTTTTCGTTCACCGTTACTATTTGCTGACTTTCCAAAATTTCCCTTTCTCGCCTCTTTTCCACCCGCAATGATCTGTTTTTTCTGGGATGCTTCTTTCTGTTTTGCCTTTACTTTGAAGTCCTTTTTTTCGTGAAAAGCACCTTTAAAATCTGGATCTTCTCGTTTGCGTTGCTCATCAATTTCACGCAGCATAATTTGCTTTTCAACGAAGGGCGTTTGTAGGATTTCTAAGTCGGCAGGCAAGGCTTCACGAGGGATTTGTTGTTTGATGATTTTCTCAATTTTTCCGATGTGATATTCCTCTGCTTCGGTCATAAAAGTGATGGCTTCTCCCGATAGATTAGCTCTTCCAGTTCGTCCGATTCTGTGAACGTAATCTTCATAAATCAGAGGTACGTCAAAGTTGATTACATGGCTAACTGCCTCAATATCAATACCTCTCGATGCAACATCAGTAGCAACCAATACCTGAATATTACCTTCTTTAAAGTCTTCCATTGAGTTGATTCTGGTATTCTGCCCCTTGTTGGCGTGGATAACCCGAATCTTGTTCTCACCTACTACTTTTCGCCCTAAATACTTGAAAATATTATCGGCAAATTCCTTACTTCTACAAAAAATAATCGTTCGATTAAATCGTTCGTGGTCACGCATAAGCATTCCCAAAAGATTAATTTTTGTCATGAAATTTGGCACTTCATACAGACTTTGTTTCACCATACTTGCCGTAGTGGCTTGCGGTGAAACTTCAACTTTATGCGGAAATTCAAGGAACTCATACGACAGTTTTTCAACTCGTTCTGGAAAGGTGGCAGAGAACAATAAATTTTGCCTTTTTTTAGATGGAATTACCTCCAAAATCTTACGAATTTGGGGCATAAAACCCATGTCCATCATCTTATCAGCTTCGTCCAACACCAAAGTCTTCAATTCTTTCACTGGAATTTCACCTTTCAGATAAATATCCATGAATCTGCCAGGCGTTGCAACGACAATATCAATGCCTTTTTGGAGCGTTTCAATCTGGGTTTTGGGTCCTAAACCACCATAAAGTGCCACGTGTCGAATGTCAGTGTATTTCGCTAAATCTGTTACTGCTTTATCAATTTGCATCACCAACTCACGAGTAGGAGCGAGTATCAGCACTCGCATATCCGTTCCCTGTGCATATTTGACTTTCATTAAAATTGGCAGAAGATAAGCGGCAGTTTTCCCCGTTCCCGTTTGAGCAATTCCTAACACATCATGACCATTCATTACCAGCGGAATTGCTTGCTCTTGAATAGGCGTAGGTGCTTGATAACCAGCTTCTTCGATGGCATTTAGAAGTTGTCGATTGAGTTCAAAATCCTCGAAATTCATAATTTTTATTCGCTTAATTTAGGTGTAAAGGTACGCAAAAAAACCTCAGCCTTTCTCAAATGCAGCAAAGACTGAGGTTAGCATTGTTAATTATACCTACAAAACAACCTCCTCTTGATGAGCAGGGATATACACATCCGAATACCCTTCTTTTAGTAATTTTTCTCTAAATATTTTCTGTACTTCATAATCTCCATGAACCAAAAATATTTGCTTAACTTTTGATTTATCTTGGCAAGATAAAAATTGTATTATTTCTTGATAATCCGCATGAGCTGAGAATGAATCCATAACAAAAATCTGAGCGTTTACATTTAACTCTTTACCAAAAATAAACACGCTTTTATTACCCGCTTTTAATTGTCCCCCTAAGCTGTCAGGCGTTGTATAACCTACCAAAAGCACCGCACAACTTGGGTCTTCTACGTGATTGGCAATGTGATGTTTAATCCGTCCCGCTTCTGCCATACCAGAGGCTGAAATAATGATGCAAGGTTCTTTAATTTCGTTTAATTTCTTTGAATCCTCGGTTGCTGAAACATAATATAGATTTGGAAAACCAAAAGCATCTCCATCTCCCTGTTTCAAATATTCCAATACTTCTGGATTAAAACATTCGGGGTGCTTTTTCATGATTTGAGTAGCATTTACTGATAAGGGAGAATCGACAAAAACCTTGACTACAGGCAATTTGCCTTCATCGTGTAATTGGTCGAGGGCATAAACCAGTTCTTGGGTACGGTCAATTGAAAAAGCTGGAATTAAGAGTTTACCTTTTTTTTCCACACAAATTTTTTGGACAATATCCAATAAATGAGCCTTTACATCAAGTTCTGTTTCGTGTAGTTTTGAACCATAAGTTGATTCGCAAATGATATAATCTGCCTGTTCAAAGACTTCGGGAGATTTCAGTATTTTATCATGCGGACGACCAATATCACCCGAAAAAAACAGTTTTATTTCCTCATTATTTTCCTTTATAGTTAATGAGATTGCAGCAGAACCCAAGATATGTCCAGTATCAGTAAAATACACACTTACTTCATCGTTTAACCAAAATGTTTCTCTGAAATTAACGGCTTCCATCATGCTTAATGTCTTATCGACATCGGCTTGTGAATATAAATTTTCTAAGACAGGCTCACCTCTTTTTATGCGTCTTTTGTTGACTCTTTCTAAATCACTTTCTTGAATTCGGGCAGAATCTCCCAATAAAATTGAACACAAATCTTTGGTAGCGGAGGTACAAAAAATCTTCCCAGAATATCCTTTTCCGACTAATCGAGGCAATAATCCTGTATGGTCAATGTGAGCGTGTGAGAGTACCACGTAATCAATTTCTGCGGGATTAAAGGCAAAATTTTGATTAAGGTCTTGGGTATTTATGCCTTGAAAAAGACCACAATCCAATAAGATTTTTGTCCCTTTTTCAGTAATTATTAAATGCTTAGAGCCAGTAACCTGTTGAGCAGCCCCGTGAAATTGTATTTTCATGTTATGATTTTGGTAAACTTTGGTTGTGCAATATACCATTTTTCAAAAATTTATCACAAAATTGTTATGCAAGCATACTATTTTGTATATTTGAAAACTTAATTATATGGTGTAATTAGTAACTTGAAGTGGCACTTCGAGAATCGGACTTTAATTTCTCGAAGTGCCACTTCGAGTTACAGTAAATACAATGACATTAGAAAGTTTGAACCTTGATTTAACCGAAGAACATTTGGCAGTTCAACAGGCTGCTCGTGATTTTGCCCAAACAGAATTATTGCCTGGCGTAATTGACCGTGATGACAAAGAATATTTTCCTGAAGAATTAGTCCGTAAAATGGGCGATTTGGGTTTTATGGGAATGATGGTTTCGCCTGAATACGGAGGTGGGGGCATGGATACTGTTTCCTATGTATTGGCGATGGAAGAACTATCTAAAGTGGATGCCTCGGCTTCTGTGATTGTGTCGGTGAATAATTCATTGGTTTGCTACGGCATTGAGCATTATGGAAACGAGGAACAAAAGCAGAAATATCTTGTGCCTTTGGCAACGGGGGAAATGGTAGGTGCTTTTGCCTTATCAGAACCCGAAGCTGGCTCAGATGCCACTTCTCAACAGACAACTGCGGAGGACATGGGCGACTATTATTTGCTGAATGGCACAAAAAATTGGATTACCAATGGTGGGCGTGCGGGCGTATATTTGGTGATGGCACAAACGCATCCTGAGTTAGGACATAAAGGAATAAATTGCCTTGTGGTAGAAAAAGGAATGCCAGGTTTTCAGATTGGCAAAAAGGAGCATAAATTAGGCATACGTGGCTCAGATACTCATTCTTTGATGTTTACGGACGTGAAAGTACCCAAAGAAAATAGAATTGGAGCGGATGGTTTTGGGTTTAAATTTGCCATGTCAACGCTCAATGGTGGACGAATTGGTATCGCCGCACAGGCATTAGGCATTGCTTCGGGTGCGTATGAATTATCGGTAAAATACTCAAAAGAAAGAAAATCTTTTGGTAAACCCATTTGTGAACATCAAGCCATTCAGTTTAAACTTTCGGATATGGCAACGTCCATCGAAGCGGCTCGTTTGTTGTGTTTTAAGGCGGCTTTGGATAAAGACAACCATCGTGATTACGTGAAATCTGCGGCAATGGCGAAGTTATTTTGCTCGCAAGTGGCAATGGATACAACCATTGAGGCAGTGCAAGTTCACGGTGGATATGGATTTGTGAAGGAATTCCACGTAGAAAGATTAATGCGTGATGCCAAAATTACACAGATTTATGAAGGCACTTCCGAGATTCAGAAAATGGTGATTGCGAGGGAGATTTTGAGGTAGTATCTTATTTATTCTTACTTATCATTCTTACTCATGGTAGGACTCAAAGTCATGTTATGAGTGTATATTATTAAATATAAAAAAGCGGTTCAAGTTCATAGCTTGAACCGCTTTTTTGTGAAATTACATTTACATTCATTTAAAATTTATGAAGTTTATCAAATTAGCATTCCTCCATTTCTGGTTCCTCCCTTCCTCTTCACAAAGTACAATTCTTTTAAAACTACAAATATTTTTTTTCAAAAAAGTGTCATTTATAAAACTTCATTCTTAGGATATTACAATAAATAATCTTCTAAAATAAGCCTATCCGTTAAATAAGTATTAAATTCTTTTTTTAATTATATTTTGGAATTATACATAGATTTATTAGTTTTGTCCTAAATTAAACATGGTATAACTAAAAATAATTAAAAAAAGCCGCAAAGATGGAAGATTATAATAAGATAATTGAGTCGCTCGGTGTGAAGTTTATAAAGTCACGCAACATTAGAATATTACAACCAATTCGCATCAAGAACTTCTACGACGTAGAAAACACACTCTTGATATTGTACAATGGTGATGTATCTTTTGGTGAAGAAGCTGTTCACGCAGAAGTGGGAGATATGCTATTTATTCCTGGCGGGAAAATGCTTTCGGTGACCTACGGAAACGCTGAAAAACCAAAAGCAATTTCAAACGAAGAGTTCATGACTCATCGTGAACTGTATTTTGAACCAAATTTGGAACCCGAAAGAATTGGACATATCGAAAATTCGTTTGGTATGGTTGCTTTTGAAGCGAAGGTTTTTGATTCTGTAAATTTCTTTACTTCGCTTGATATTCCTCCTTTCCTAATCAAAAAAGATGATAAGTTAGCATTCATGTTAGCCGAGATTTTGAAGGAAGATATGACCGAAGATTTAGGAAAAGGACGTATTATCAAGATAAAAACCGAAGAAATTGTTATTGAGATTATTCGTTACATTATCAGAAATCGCTTGTTTGTTGAGCAATTAGCCACCAATAGTACGTATTTCAAAGATCCACGTCTGATTGATATTTTTGCATATATCAAGGATAATATCGGTGGTGATTTATCCAATAAAGTGTTGGCAAACGTAGCGAACGTTTCGGAAGATTATGTAGGGCAATATTTCAAGATGCTTACAGGAATCAATCCACAAGATTATATTGAATATCAAAGAATGGAAGCGGCAGTCGGTTTGTTAAGAACTTCCAAAAAATCAATCCGTGCGATTGGTGCAGATGTGGGATATAAAGATACTGCCTATTTCTGTCGTCGTTTTAAAATGATGTTCGGAATTCCAGCGGGCAAGATGCGTAGAAGAGAGTCGTTGATGAATTTATAGAAAAAAGTTTTAGGAATTAGAAGCGTGGGTCTGATAATTTAATCTTTCTTAAAACCATATAAAAATTAAAAGGCCCAATTCGATTTTGAATTGGGCTTTTTGTTTGACTACTGTAGCTCGAAGTGGCACTTCGAGAATTGACTAACAATTTTACTCAGATTCTCGAAGTGCCACCGAGCGTCGGTCGCTTCGAGCTAAAGTATAAAATCATGAAAATATTTAAAAATCTAACCTTCTGGGTACTAACTGCCATTACAGCAGGTGTTTTATTAGGGCATTTTTATCCTGCAATTGCCCTGCAACCCATCTTAGAAAAACCCATAAAATTCGATTTATATTTTTCCGTATTTGAAATAAAAACTACGCTCAGTGAGTTTCTGAGCAGTATTTTTATCAGTATTGTAAAATTATTCATCTGCCCAATCATCTTTCTTACCATTGCTTTGGGAATTATTTCTATGGGTGATTTAAAGAAAGTGGGTAAAGTTGGAGCGAAGGCTTTAATTTACTTTGAAGTCGTAACGACGGTTGCTCTTTTCATCGGTGTAATCATCGCCAACGTAATTCGTCCTGGAGATGGTGTGGTAACTTCCGAAATCAAAGGCGGTGATATTTCAAAATACACAAAATCAGCCGAGGCTTTCAGTTGGTCAAAATTCTTTTGGGATAATGCTACTTTGCAAGTCTTGTTATTAGCCATCATGATGGGTATTGTTTTGAGCAATTATTCAGGCAGACAAAAGGTTGTTGATTTCTTAGCTCCCATCTCAAAAAAAATCTTTTGGGCATTGCATAAGGTGATGTATTTAGCCCCCATTGGAGCGTTTGGCGGAATGGCTTTCACGATTGCAAAATACGGAATTAATACCCTTCTGCCTTTGGGAAAGCTGATGGTAACGGTTTATTGTACAATGGCAGTTTTCGTTTTCATAGTACTCTATTTTATATTGAGAACTTACAAAATAAACCTTTGGAAATTCTTGAAATACATTCGTGAAGAGTTATTAATCGTTTTGGGAACTTCATCATCCGAAGCAGCTTTGCCCTCTTTAATGGAAAAATTAGAAAAAATGGGTTGTTCAAAATCGGTGGTAGGTTTGGTTGTGCCTGCGGGGTATTCTTTTAATTTGGATGGCACAACGATTTACCTTTCCATGGCGATTATTTTCTTGGCTCAAGTCTTTAATGTTCACTTAGATTTACAACAAATCCTAACCATCATTGGCATCTTGATGGTAACGTCAAAAGGGGCAGCGGGCGTAACTGGCAGCGGTTTTATCGTTTTAGCATCCACCATGACGGCAATAAAAGTAATCCCCGTTGAAGGCTTGGCTTTATTGTTAGGCGTGGACAGATTCATGTCGGAAGCAAGGGCAATCACTAACTTTATTGGAAATGGTGTTGCAACCGTTTGGTTAGCAAATAATGAAGGAGAATTTGACAGAGAGAAGATGAATGCAGCGTTTGGGGAATGAAAGATATAAATTATGTTTATACTGACTGCATTTCTCAAAAAAGTGCAGTCTTTTTTATAGGTATAATTCAGTTTGTACATAATTTTAAAAACTAATCTTGAATAAAAGTAGTTTGCCATATTTTGTAATAATTATTAAAAACTGTTCATCATTAAAAACTCGTTATTCATAAATTATTTATTAATAAAAATGTAAAATTTATTGTTTATCAATAAAGAATTCACCAATTTTGATTCATAAATTTAAACAATTAATAAACATGAAAACGGAAAAAATTTTAGAAATTCTTAAAATTGTAGCTTGGATTACTTTCATTGGCACAGCGGTAGTGAGTTCAATTCAAATTATCGCTTTTGTCATTAGTTTCATCTCCCCAGATACTGCGAAGCACATAAAGTGGACAAATATGAATTTTGCTAATTTGCGAATAAATCATGTGAGAGAATACGTTTTTGTTAGTTCTTTCTTGATTATCATTGCAATTTTAAATGTTCAGGTATGGCAGAAAGTTAAGGATGTTTTAACCAAAATAAATTTGAAAAATCCTTTTTCAATGGAGGTAGCACTTTTACTTGAAGATATTGGACAATTACTTATTTCAACTTGGGTTGTTGGATATATCGGCGAAAATTACATTCACTGGCTTGCAAAGCATATTGATGGTGTATCGGGAGGGTTAGACATCAGTTTTCAGTATCTTTTTTGTGCGGGAATTGTCTATATTATTTCACAGATTTTCAAAAGAGGCGTTGAACTTCAAGAGGAAAGTGAACTCACTGTTTAAACCACAATGTCATGCCGATAATAGTAAATTTAGATGTTATGCTTGCCAAGCGAAAAATGCCATTATCCGAATTATCCGAAAAAGTTGATATTACACTTTCAAATCTCTCTATCTTGAAAACGGGCAAAGCAAAAGCTATCAGATTCAGCACGCTGGAAGCCATTTGTGAAGTGTTAAACTGTCAACCTGGGGATATTTTAGAATTTGCTTTTGAGACAGAGAAGTTATAAAAGAAATATCAACAAAATCATGCTGGTTTTATTGATATTCCAAAACATCCGAAATTAAAAAAGAATTACCACTTGGCACAACTTTGATGTCTCGTCTATACATTGTCTTGGTAGTGGCTCCAACATCTTCAATAGTCGTTTCAAAGATAAATCCTTGCTTCAATTTTACTGGAGATAATTCGCACTTATTAACTTTTATTTTAACCCAATCCTGCCCAGAAATCAAGAAACCCGTTCCAATACCAGCATGTTTTACATCAAATTTATTTTTCCACTTTTTTTCAAATGCCTCATGAGTCATTCCGCCATCGTATTCAACCCCTATTGCATCGGATTTATAGGTTGCATAATCTTTCGTACAGATAGAATCAATTAAACCTTCAGCTGTTTTGAAATTTTTTTCAATATTTTGAATTAACCATTTTTGGGCCAAATTACTGTCTTCAAAACTTTGAGTGTGGATTTCAGCCACTTCAGCATCAGTTCTAACTGAGACGGAATCAACTTTTAATGCACTCATTTCAGTTTGTTTTTTCTGGCAAGAGATTAAGGATAACAAGGCAATTAGGATATAAATTTTGTTCATGTTTGTATTTATTTAGTGGTAATGGTTAAATTAAATATCTAAAAATCATGCTTGCTTTCTGTTCCAACCAAAGTTGATTTCATTGCATTAACTGTTTTAATCAAAGCAGTCGGCGGGGCATCATGATCAAAATTAACTGATTCATATTCTTTTAAATTGGTTATAACTTTCAATTGAGATATGAAAGCACCGTCATAAAATGACTTCGTAGTCGGTCTTTTCAACTTAGAAATAGTACTCAATTTTACTTTATCAAAAGTTTTAAGAATTTTTTTCCATTGATTTTTAGTCAATTTATAATTAGCAATTTTACCATTAATCTTCACTTCAATACTATCAGCATTAATGATCAAGAATTTCTGCATACCTCTGGTTTGATATGACAATTCAACCGATTTTATGGTTTCGGTAGGTAAGGAATGCGTTCCAAACAGAATTACAAATAAAAGAAATTTATACATAAAAATGCCCTTCTTTCGTACTTAGGGAAGGCTTAAAATTAGTTTAATTTTTTCAGTAAATTACTATTTCTAACGGATTAAAACTTGCTTATGCTCCGCCTTTACTTGATTTTTCATGGCATCAGCAGTTGGTATGCTTTTCAAACTCATCCATATTATCTTTCAGACTCTCATCGTCTTTCATGTTTTGTGATAAGAAATTCATCGAAACTCAACCACAAGCAGTTATATTTAAGTATAAAAATCCTAAAAATTAACAAAAAAGTAAAGTTTGATTTAATTAATAAATTTCATTGGTTGTTCACGCTTAAAAACAAACAACTCACACCGTAAATTTATAAGTCGGTCAGAAATCAATTCTTTTATTTTCGTCAGAATGATAATTTTGAATCATCAAACAAGCAAATATTATTTAATCTTAAAATAACAGAAATCATGAAAAAATTAATCTTTACAATCGTCCTTTTTATTGCTTCATTTATCACAAAAGCAACGGATAATGAACGTTTTATGCAAGCAATGGGACAAACTTTAATGGAATTGGGACAAGCCAAAGATGTTGCTTCTTTGCAAGAAGTTGCCAATAAATTCGAGAGAATTGCTAATTCTGAAAACAATGAATGGTTGCCCAATTATTATGCAGCTTTATGCTATAATATTATGGCTCAAAAGCAAAAAGAGGGTGCTGAAATTGATAAATATCTTAATAAGACAGATTCATTTATTGAGAAATTATCAAAGCAAAACGTATCAAATCAAGACGAAGTTGAAGTGTTGAAAGCTCAAAACTACATGATGCGAATTTCAGTGGATGGACAAGCCCGTTGGATGAAATTTAATTCGGCTTTTGAGGGAGCAATTGCAAAAGCCAAAGAAATTAACCCCGAAAACCCTCGAGCCTATATGTTGAAAGCACAAATGATTTATTTCACACCCGTACAATTTGGTGGAGGTCCAGAAAAAGCCTGTCCCGAAGTACAAATAGCTAACGCAAAATTTACTAACTTCAAACCAACAAACCCTATTGCCCCAACTTGGGGAGCAGAACAAATGAAAAATTTGGTTTGTAAATAGAAAAGTAGGAAGGGGAAAAGGAGAAAGGGAGACAGGAAATGGCAAAATGAAATTACCACGTTTTCCCTGTCTCCCTTCCTTCATTGTTCCTTTCCTCCACGCAGTAAAATGGAAAATTTAAAATCGAGTTTTTGGGGACGCTTTTGGCTGTTAGGTTTCTTTACAGTAATGGCTTTTAATGGGCATATTTACTTTGTAGTGGGTATCCTGAGAGGAAAAGCAAAATATCGTGATTTTATTATTAATATTGTTTATAGCAATATTTTTGATGCCACCATCATGTTAATTGGTTGTTGGTTGATGATTCAATACGGCAAAAAATTTAAGTCAGCTTTAACACGCCACATAATTCTTACATTATATATTTTGGGGATGGCATTTTTCAAGTTTTATACTTTCTCATTATTATATACCCTATTCAGAGACAGAACTTACGTAAATATAAATGATACAAATCGTGATTGGCTTGATTTGTTGTTTACTTTAGGACCAATAGTTGGCATGAATATCATCTATTATTGGTTTACTCGTGAGCGTACGCAAATCATTAAAATGACTGAACAAGAGTATGAATTACTCCAAATGAACGACTTAAAAAACAAAGCAGAATTAGCGGCTTTGGAGGCAAAAATAAATCCTCATTTTTTGTACAATTCCTTGAATTCTATTGCTTCATTAGTCCATGAAAACCCTGACAAAGCCGAACACATGGTGATGAATTTATCCAAGTTTTATCGTTTTTCGACAGGGCGTAATAATGAGCATTTTGACACTTTAAAGAACGAATTAGAGATTGTTAAAACGTATTTAGAAATAGAAAAAGTCCGTTTCGATGAACGTTTAGTATATTCAGTTGAGTTTCAGAACGAATCTTTACAAAATTGTCAAATTCCAAGATTCTTAATTCAACCCATTGTGGAAAATGCCATCAAACATGGCATTTCAAAATTAGCAGGAAATGGCATAGTTAAACTTAATATTGCCGAGGAAAAGGGTAACTTAATTATTGAAATACAAGATAATGGAGTTCCATTCCCAGATACTATTTTTTCTGGTTATGGACTTAAATCTATTCAAGATAAATTAAGATTATTGTCTGGTAAGAAAGCTTCGATGACCATAAATAATGAACCCGTAAAGGCAGTAATTTTGAGTTTACCGAAGCATTAATTTCCAATTCTTAGCTTGTATTTTTTCATTCAAATGCTCAATTTCACTGATTGAAAATTCTTTAAATCCTGCTTTTTTAAGTACATTTTGCGAAGGAAGATTAAAAAATGGTGTATCGGCGATAATGGTTTTTAAGGTGGGTTCTAATTTTGCCCAATCAATTAAGCAATTAAGTGCCTCAGTGGCATATCCTTTTTCACGATGATTACCGTCAATAAAATACCCGACCATCGTAACGCCTTCTTGATCAGGAAAACCAGCAAAACCGATTCCACCAATTGAAACGTTTTCAGATTTAAGAATAATATCCCAATTTGTGAACCAAAAAAAATCCATTTGATATTCAGCAGTCATCGGAATCCAGAAATTAATAAGAGCATCTTCCGTTTCAACACGGTCAAAATCAGAAACTTGCCAATTGGAAGGATTAAGTCCTAATTTAATTTCCATAGCGTTTCTTCCCTCCAAATTCCAAATGGTAAGTAGGTGATTATCAAGCGGTATGAGTCTTAAACGTTCTGAATAAATTTCTATCATTTGATTAGGGATTGGGGATTAGATAATTAGGAATTAGGTGGCTTCTCGTTCATCATCTTTTTTAAATAAGAAATATATCCATTTAATAATTTTGAACATTCTTCTATTTCATTTTTAAAGATTATGAGCTGTTCTTTTTTAATATAATTCTCATCAAAAGCATCAATTAAATGATTAAGCGTTTCATTTAATGACCCTCTTGAATGAATACAATACTGTTTAGTTTCTTTATAAGTGTATTTTCCATAACCTTCTAAAATATTGGCAGTTACAGATCGAGAAGATCTAATGATTTGATTGATAAGTCGATACTTTTCTTCGAGAGGAAAAGTTTTCACAAGTATTGAAATTTTCTTTTTTAGTTCCCTCCCTTTTTTCCAAACTTCTAAATCGTAAAATGATTGCATTAGTATTTATTTTAGTGACTATAATAATATCCCAAAAATAATAATAACAATTTACAATTCAAGTTATGAACCAATCCCTAATTTCCCAATCCCTAATCCCCAACCCCTTCAAAACACTACTCATCGACGACGAAAAATTAGCCATCAGTCGTCTCGAACGATTATTAAGCAAATATAATGATACTTTCGAGATAATCGGGCGGGCAAACAATGGTGCTGAAGGGCTTTCTATGGTTGAAACACTTCGCCCTGATTTAATATTTTTGGATATAGAAATGCCCGTAATGACTGGTTTTGAGATGCTTGCACGTCTTACTCATATGCCTTTGGTGGTGTTTGCGACGGCTTATGATGAGTATGCCATAAAGGCTTTTGAAGAAAATTCAATTGATTATTTATTGAAACCGATTGAGACAGAAAGATTAGACAAAACTGTGCAAAAATTGCAAAATTGGCAAACAGCAATTATTCAAGAAAAGCCCTTTCATTTTGATGAAAATATTTTAAAAATGATTGAAGCCATGCGTCCTAAAAAAGCAATAAGTTCAATCTCCGTGAAGACTGGAAACAAAATACTACTCATTGATTTACAGGATATTAGCCACTTTGAAGCCGAAGATAAATATGTATTTTTGGTAACAATTGATGGACAAAAATACTTAACGAGTTATACAATTGGTATCCTCGCAGAGAAACTTCCTAATCCTCCATTTATCCAAATAAGTAGAGCGAATATTATCAATACTCAGAAAATAAAGGAAATCGAGAAACATTTTAACGGAAAATATCAGGTTGTGATGAAGGACAAATTGCAAACAAAATTGATTTCTGGAGGGACTTTTGGGGAGGGAATTAAGGAATTGTTTGAGATATGAATTGGTTATTAAAAATGCCGATTTGAAATTTTTAGTTTCAAATCGGCATTTTTAATATTTTACAATAAACGCTAATTAAATTACGAAATTATCTACTATTTGTTTATCGCACAACCGTTGTCAGCGGTTATTTTCTGGATTGCAAAATCATAGATATTTCCTTTAATTAAGCTACTTTATCCTTCCGAATACCGATTAAAACCATCATTCTGCCCGTTTTTCCCTTTTCTTTTCGATGAGAAAAATACGTATCATTATCCAAAACTGTTGAATAAGGCGATACTTCTATTTGATTTTCAGGCACACCACATTTCAATAATTGAGAAACATTGGCTTTCTTTAAATCAACATAAAATTTAGGTTTTCGTCCACTTTTGTCCAATCTTTTCACATCATACGTAAACAACGCAGCAACATCTTCTCCAACTTCAAAAGAATTTTCATCAATGCACGTGCCAACATATACGTAACAATCTCGTGGATTCGTTTTAAACTCCTCTTTCATTTTTTGAAGTGTTTTGGCAGTAATATCTAAAACCGTACCTTTCCAACCTGCATGAACAGCCGCAACTGCTTGATTCTTAGCATCATAAATTAACACAGGTGTACAATCAGCAACGGTTACAGATAAAAAAGTATTGACATTTTCTGTTATCATTGCATCATATCCTTCATAAACCTTACTACGAGTTACTTTCAATATCTTATCTTTATGAACTTGATAACTTTGAACAACTCTGCTCATCTTAATATTTAAACTCTGAAAAAACCGTTCACAATTTTCTTGAATATTCTCGGGTTTATCGTCAGTAAAAACCCCTAAATTTAAAGATGAATAAGGCGTTTTACTAATTCCGTCCTTTCGGTTACTTTCAACGGCAATTAATTCGGGGAATTGTTGAAAAATTTTTGGTTTTATATACATTTTAAATGATTGATATGTTAGTTTGTCTCAAAAAATAAACGTAATTTTTGGTAGAACGGTTGCCTATTACTCATTTTTCATTATCACATGATTGTGCTATGTGATTGAAAATACTGGCAAAATTTCAAATTTTAAAGGATAATTAATCGATGCAAAAATTACTTTATTATCTTGTATTTATTACTCTAATTTTTTCTTGTAATAAGAAAAAAGACATTCCAAAAGCTGGAATCGCTATTTCTTTCGATGACAGATTCGTAAAAGAATGGTATCAACTGCGTCCGCTTTTAAAAAAATATAACGCAAAATGTACCTTCTTTATTACGCAACCAGACAGTCTATCACATGATGAGGTGATACTGCTTCATCAACTTCAAAATGAAGGTAATGAAATCGGTTGTCATGGGGCTATTCATGTCCGTTCGATGTATTATATCTGGGATTTTTCATTGGAAGAATACATGAAAAATGAAATATTTCCTGCCCTTAAAACGATGAAAAAACAAGGATTTTATCCCAAAACTTTTGCTCATCCAGGCGGTTCTCAAATGTGGTATTCCGACCGTGAATTATTGAAACATTTTACCTTGCTCAGAGACGTTTCCATGAAGACCAGAACACTCTGGGATTTTGACTATACGCACGAAATTGAGGATATAGACGAGATTTTTCATCAACGTGATGGCACACAAAAAGTGAATGCTTTGCTGATTGATACCAGTGCAAAATTAACGATTGAAGATATTAAAAAAGGGTTAAAAAGAGCCTCCGAAGAAGGTTCGGTAATGATGATGTTTGGACATAAACCATTGTCTGAAACTACTCAAAAGGTAAACGAATACGGTTTTGATATAAAATTCTTAGAGCAAATCTTAGCAGAAAGTGCTAAATTGAACTTGAAAACATATACTATGCAAGAATTAACAAATCCCTTATGAAAAAACAACTATTTATCACCACGATTATTTTGTTAACATTCTCATTATCAGGTTATTCACAAGATAATGATTCGACCACAATCCGTAAATTTTTTAACGAAGCCCTCGGAAATGGAAAATCCTACGAATGGTTGCGGGAACTTACCACCAAAATTGGACCTCGATTGAGCGGTTCGGAAGGAGCAAAAAAGGCGGTTATTTGGGGTAAAAATCTCTTAGAATCAGGGGGTTATGACAATGTTTTCCTCCAAGACGTCATGGTGCCGCATTGGGTTCGTGGTAAGAAAGAAGAAGGATACATTTTAAATGGAAAAATAAAAACGACGGTTCCATTAGTGGCTCTGGGAGGTTCAATGGCAACGCCTGAAAAAGGATTAACGGCAGAAGTTATTGAAGTGAAAACCTTTCAAGAACTGCGAGATTTGGGCAAAGAGAAATGCACGGGTAAAATCATTTTTTTCAATCGCCCGATGGATCCAACTAAGATAAATACCTTTGAAGCCTACGGACAAGCAGGCGACCAACGCAGAAGTGGAGCCAATGAAGCCTCAAAAATGGGTGCTATTGGGGTGATTATCAGGTCGTTGAGTAGTACAGAGAACGATTTTCCTCACACGGGTTCCATGTTGTATGCAACGGGCGTTCCACTGATTCCTGCGGCAGCGTTGAGTACGAATGCGGCAACTTTATTGAGCAAAACCTTAAAAGAAAATCCAAATTTAAAGTTTTATTTCCGTCAATCTTGTGAATCATTACCCGATGCACCTTCGCACAATGTGATAGCGGAAATAAAAGGCTCTGAAAAACCCGAAGAAATCATCGTGGTTGGTGGACATTTAGATTCTTGGGATTTGGCACAAGGAGCCCACGACGACGGCACAGGAATTGCTCAATCTTTGGAAGTTTTACGGTTATTTAAAACGCTGAATATCAAGCCAAAACATACGCTAAGAGTTGTTTTGTTTATGAATGAAGAAAACGGAAATAAAGGAGGAATTAAGTATGCAGATTTAGCGAAAGCCAACAACGAAAAACATATTTTCGCCATGGAATCTGATAACGGAGGATTCACGCCCCGAGGCTTTGGAATTCAAGGCGGTTCAGCTGAAATATTAGCTAAAATTCAAGGATTTCGTTCGTTGCTTTCACCGTATGGATTAAACGAAATTGAACGGGGTTCAGGTGGCGTTGATATTGGTCCATTGGCTCCACAAGGCACAATTTTAGTGGGTTTCAAGCCCGACCCACAACGTTATTTTGAGTATCATCACGCCTCAAATGATCGTTTTGAAACCGTTAATCAACGAGAATTAGAGATGGGAGCCGCCTCAATGGCTTCTATGATTTATCTGATTGATAAGAATTTTTGAGGTATTCACAAGGACGATTTCCTTCACAAGGAAGTCGTCCTTAAATTATATGCTGCTTATGAAATTATTTGGAAAGCATATCTCAAATCAAGCCATTTTCACAACGATGGCGACCATCGTAAGTGTCTGTGCTTTAGGGGTTTCACTCATGCAGACCCATTATCAACATAAATATCTGCACGCTGCGGCTTGGCCTCATTTGCAAGCGGAGGCTCATCGTGTTGAAGGTAAAGACAACGATTCAACGAAGAATGTCATGACCGTAAATTTAATGAATAAAGGCGTTGGTCCAGCCATTCTTGAATCTGTTACTTACCAGTATAAAGGAAAAAAAATTGATAATCTTGAAACATTAGTTCGTGCCGTGGTTGGCAACAAATTCTCGGGCGGATATAAAACATTGGTCCAGGTGAAGTGATTGCCCAAAATGAGGAATTTGATCTGGTTTCAATCAGTGGTGTAAAAGCAAAAGTATTTGTCGAAAACATCGTCTATATGAAAATGAGAATTGTTTATTCATCCGTTCACGATCAAAAATGGGAATATATTTATGACCCAGACCTGCCCAACGGAAGCATTACTAACAAATTGAATTAACCCAAAATAAACGCAACTATTATGGGTTTTAATCGTTATTTAAGTATTGCTATGTGATTATAGTGACAATTATCAGGAAAAAAATTATAAATAAATAGTAACTTTGTGAATTGATAAATAAGATTTTGTTTTTGTACATAATTCATAAAACCACGATTCATTTCAACTCATGGACAAAATAAACGAAAGAATAGAAGTTATGAACCACCTTGCTCTCGGAATGGACGGCATCGTGGATAAATACTTAGTTCCGATTGATAAAAATTGGCAACCATCTGATTTTCTACCTGACCCAACCAAGGAATCATTTTTTGATGAAGTTAGAGAAATTCAAAAAGCTGCCAAAGAATTGCCTTACGACTATTGGGCGGTTTTGATTGGAGATATGATTACGGAAGAGGCATTACCAACCTATGAATCGTCGTTGATGGTGGTGAAGGGAGTTGAAATGACCAACGATCCACAAGGTTGGGCTCGATGGACTCGGGCTTGGACGGCGGAGGAAAATCGTCATGGAGATTTGTTGAGTAAATACGTTTATTTGGCGGGTCGGGTGAACATGAAAGCCGTTGAAACTTCAACACAATATTTGATTGCTGATGGTTTTGATATTAAAACCGACGATGATCCTTATAAGACTTTCATGTACACGTCTTTTCAAGAATTAGCAACTAATATTTCTCATAAACGCACGGGAACATTAGCTAAACAGCACGGAAACGCCTATTTATCAAAAATTTGTTTGATGATTGCGGCTGACGAAATGCGTCATCACAAAGCCTATAAAAGTTTTATTTCAAGTATTTTTGCCATTGATCCTTCAGAAATGATGATTGCTTTTGCGGATATGATGAAGCAAAAAATTGTAATGCCAGCTCATTTTTTACGTGAAATGGATGGTGAAAAAGGTGGAGTTTATGGTCACTTTTCGGATGCGGCACAACGTTTGGGTGTTTACACTGCCAAAGATTATGTGGATATCTTAGATATTTTATTGACCGATTGGAACGTTTCGACGATGACAGGTTTGAACGATGTAGCGGCAAAAGCACAGGACTATTTAATGCGTTTACCAGACCGTTTAACTCGTTTGACTGATAGAATTAAAATCCCAGAATTGGAGTATAAGTTCTCTTGGATTGATTAAATTTAATTATACATTCTTGAAAAAATCGGTGCTGAATCTCAGTGCCGATTTTTGTTTGAAAGCCTTTCATTAAACTTGATATGAAAAAAATTTTAATTATTGATGACGAAGAAAAAATCAGGACGCTCCTTTCCAGAATTATTGGTTTGGAAGGTTTTGACGTGCAAGTGGCAGGAGATTGTAAAACGGGTTTAAATAAACTTGACCGTGAAGATTTTGATGTCGTGCTTTGCGATGTAAAACTGCCCGATGGCAACGGCGTTGAATTCACGAAGAAGATAAAAGATAAATTTCCACTTATTGAGGTTATTCTTTTGACGGCTTACGGCAACATTCCAGATGGCGTTCAGGCGATTAAAAATGGAGCTTTTGATTACATCACAAAAGGAGACGATAATAACAAAATATTGCCTCTGTTGCATCGTGCCGTAGAAAAAGTAGATTTAGCGAAGCGGGTTGTGCAACTACAAAAACGACTTAATGAAAGACATTCTTTTGAAAATATTATCGGAAAATCAAAAGTATTGTTACAAACCATCGAATTAGCTCGCAAGGTTTCCAAAACCGATACAACCGTACTTTTAACGGGCGAAACGGGAACGGGCAAGGAAGTTTTCGCCCAAGCCATTCATGAAGAAAGTACTCGAAATAAACAGAATTTTTTGGCGATAAATTGCTCCGCTTTCAGTAAGGATTTATTGGAGGGGGAAATGTTTGGGCATAAAGCTGGGGCATTCACGGGGGCGACCAAAGACCAAAAAGGATTATTTGAAGAAGCACACAATGGCACTATTTTCTTGGATGAAATTGGCGAAATGGCAATTGATTTACAGGCAAAATTATTGCGAGTTTTAGAGACTGGCGAATTCATAAAAGTGGGTGAAAACAAGCCTATGAAGGTAAACGTGAGAATAATTGCAGCCACTAATCGAGATTTGGAAAAAGAAATTCAACAAGGAAATTTTAGGGAAGATTTGTTTTATAGAATTGCTATTTTTCAGATAAAGTTGCCTCCTTTGCGTGAACGAGTTACGGATATTGAACCTTTGGCAAGAAGTTTTATCAATACATTTTCCTTAAAAACGAATCATAAAATTAAGTATGTTTCGGAGGATTTTATGAACGCTTTGAAACAACATTCATGGAAAGGAAATATTAGAGAATTGAAAAACGTGATTGAACGAAGTGTGATTTTGGCAGATGATGAAACGTTAAATTTGGATAGTTTACCCTTTGATTTACAAAATTTTTCACCTGAAAACGATGATAAAACCCGTTCAAATTTTGATTTGGCAACTGCCGAAAAAATCCATATTCAAAAGATTCTAACTTATACCAATGGCAATAAAACTGAGACGGCTAAATTGTTAAATATTGCCTTGACAACGCTTTATCGGAAATTGGAGGAGTATAAAATATAAATGAAATATCTTTGATTTGTACGAAAATCGACTTGCTGGACTAACGCAGGCTGGGTTTTAAACCCAGCCTGCGTTCTGCTTTCATTATATATCGTAACCCTATCAAAACAACAGTCTGACCCTATCAAAACGATAGGGTTTTTTTATGCCCAATTTTCTTGAAATTCGTTAAATATCTAATTTTCAGAGAGTTATATGAGAAAACGTATGAATGGAACAATAATGGTAGTCCTTCTGGCATAATAAACTAAAACGCTAAAAACATGATGACCATCATCTTAACACTCGCAGGAATTGGCTTATATGCCCTTTTTTTTAAATCTATTAACGACTTTGACAAAATATAAATCATGACCATTTTATTCATTATTGCTATCGCAGTTTTCGGCTATATGTGCTACGTACTGCTAAAACCAGAAAAATTCTAATCGTATGAATACTGAACTATTAGGTATCATTTTTATGTATGTGTTAGTCGTTGCATTAGCCATACCACTCGGTCGTTACATCGGCAAGATTTTAAACGAAGAAAACACTTGGCTCGACCCAATTTTTAATCCGCTCGATAAGGTTTTTTATAAAATCGGAGGCGTTGATTCAATGCAACAAATGACTTGGAAACAGCATTTGGTGGCACTTTTAAGCATCAACATTGTTTGGTTTTTGATCAGTATGTTCGTGCTAACAAACATGAATTGGTTACCCTTAAATCCAGACGGTAATTCATCCATGACGGGCGATTTAGCTTTTAATACGTCCATTAGTTTTGTCACCAACACCAACCTTCAACATTATTCTGGTGAGAGCGGATTGTCTTATTTAGGTCAATTAGTTTTGATGCTCTGGCAGTTCATCAGTGCGGGTTGTGGAATTGCGATTGCAGCGGTTGTTTTTATGGCGATGAAAGAACAAACGTCCGAAACTTTCGGTAATTTTTATCGCTATTTCGTCAGAAGTTGCACTCGTATTTTGTTGCCTTTGGCATTTGCTACTTCCATTTTTTACGTTTTCAATGGCGTGCCAATGACGATGGAAGGCAAAGGTAATATGATTTCGATGCAAGGCGATTCTGTGCAAGTGAGTCGTGGACCAGCCGCAGGTTTTATCTCCATAAAGCAATTAGGGACGAATGGAGGCGGTTTTTTTGGAGTAAATTCAGCTCATCCTCTTGAAAATCCAAACTATGCAACCAATATTGTTGAAACAATTTCAATCATGTTAATTCCAATAGCAATGGTTTTTGCCTTGGGTTATATATTAAAACGAAAAAAATTAGCTTACATTATTTTTGGCGTAATGACACTCGGATTTTTGCTCTTACTGATGCCATCCGTCATTAGTGAAATGAACGGAAACCACGCCATTACGAAAATGGGAATTGCTCAGCATATGGGCAGTATGGAAGGGAAAGAAGTAAGATTTGGTTCAGCGGCTTCGGCATACTGGGCAATAAACACGACCGTTACCAGTAATGGTTCTGTCAATGCCATGCACGACAGCATGACCCCGCTCACGGGTATGTTTGCGATGTTGGGCATGATGGTAAACAGTTTTTATGGCGGCGTGGGTGTTGGCTTCTTAAATTTCTACATTTTCATGATTTTGGCAGTTTTTATCAGTAGTCTGATGGTGGGGCGAACGCCTGAATTTTTAGGCAAAAAAGTGGAAGCCAAAGAAATGAAAATTGCCATGATTATTGCCCTATTGCACCCTTTCCTGATTCTTGTCTCGACTTCTTTATCAAGTTATATTTTTACCAGCAACCCAACCGAATATGCGGGTTGGTTAGCGAATCCAGGTAATCACGGATTCAGTGAAATGTTGTATGAATTCACGTCTTCAAGTGCCAATAATGGTAGTGGTTTTGAAGGTTTAGGCGACAATACCCCTTTCTGGAATATTGCTTGCGGGATTGTAATGTTGATGGCTCGATATTTACCGATTATAGGTCCAGTTGCCATAGCGGGCATTTTAGCGGGTAAAAAATTTATTCCAGAAAGTGCAGGAACGCTTAAAACTGATACGTCAACTTTTGGTTTAATGATATTTGCGGTGATTGCGATTGTGGCGGCTCTGTCATTCTTCCCAGCCTTAACACTCGGTCCAATTGCAGAATATTTTTCTTTGAAATAGAAGTATTATTCATAGCAAGACATGGGGGAACGCCCATTTTTATGCCATGAATTGATTAATAAAAAACTAAAAAAATGAAAGCTCAAAATACATCATTATTTCAGAAAGAGTTGCTTCAAGAGGCTTTTAAGCAGTCTTTCGTCAAACTCAATCCATCGGTTATGTTTCGCAATCCCGTGATGTTTACGGTGGAAATTGGCACGGCAGTTATGTTAGGCGTTTGTTTATGGATATTATCTGGTGAGAAAAATCAGGGCAGTTTTGCCTATAACTTTATCGTTTTTATCGTTCTGTTTTTAACCCTAATTTTTGCTAATTTTGCCGAAGCAATTGCCGAAGCAAGAGGAAAAGCACAAGCCGATAGTTTAAGGAAAACTCGTGAAGAAACACCCGCAAAATTGGTTCAGCCAGTGGGCGAAATGTATCTGAATGAGATAAAAATGGTTCCATCCTCACAACTCAAAAAAGGCGATGTTTTTGTGTGTGAAGCGGGTGATACCATCCCAACCGACGGAGAAATTATTGAAGGTTTGGCAACCATTGATGAAAGTGCCATCACGGGAGAATCTGCCCCCGTAATACGTGAATCGGGTGGAGATAAAAGTTCGGTTACGGGTGGTACGAAAGTATTATCTGACAAAATAAAAGTCATTGTTACGACCCAACCAGGCGAGAGTTTCTTGGATAAAATGATTGCGTTAGTGGAAGGAGCAAGTCGCCAAAAAACCCCGAATGAAATTGCTCTTACGATACTTTTAGCGGGTTTTACCTTGGTTTTTATCATTGTAACAATCACCCTAAAACCCTTCGCTGATTACGCCCAAACGCCCATTACGATTGCCGCTTTTATCTCATTATTTGTGTGTTTAATACCCACAACTATTGGAGGTTTATTGTCTGCCATCGGGATTGCGGGAATGGACAGAGCTTTGCGAGCAAACGTGATTACAAAAAGCGGAAAAGCCGTAGAAACTGCGGGTGACATTGACGTTTTACTATTGGATAAAACAGGAACCATTACCATCGGAAACCGAAAAGCAACGAGTTTCTATCCTGCCAACGGTGTGGACGAAAAGCACTTCATTAATTGTGCGGTTTTGAGTTCAATGTCTGATGAAACCCCCGAAGGAAAATCAATCATTGAATTAGCAGGAGTCAAGCCAGATACGTTGAAAGTTGATAATCCAATTTTCATCAAATTCACGGCAGAGACTCGCAGTTCAGGCGTTGATTTTGGGAATATTAGAATCAGAAAAGGAGCATCGGATTCCATTAGAAATTTGGCTCAACAGGCAGGAAACCCTTACCCAAATGAAACGGCAGAAAGAGTGAAAATTATTTCAAGTAATGGAGGAACGCCTTTGGTAGTGTCTGAAAATGAGAAGGTTATCGGAGTAATTGAACTGCAAGACATCATTAAACCAGGCATTCAAGAGCGTTTTGAACGGTTAAGAAAAATGGGAATTAAGACCGTCATGGTGACGGGAGACAATCCTTTGACGGCTAAATTTATTGCTGAAAAAGCGGGCGTTGATGATTATATTGCCGAGGCAAAACCCGAAGATAAAATGAATTATATCAAAAAAGAACAACAAGAAGGACGATTGGTGGCGATGATGGGAGACGGCACAAATGATGCCCCAGCCTTAGCCCAAGCCGATGTGGGCGTTGCGATGAACAGCGGAACGCAAGCCGCAAAAGAGGCAGGGAATATGGTGGATTTGGATAACGATCCCACAAAATTGATTGAAATTGTGGAAATCGGAAAGCAATTATTGATGACTCGTGGAACCCTCACAACCTTCTCAATTGCTAATGACGTTGCCAAGTATTTTGCCATCATTCCAGCGTTGTTTATTGTGGCAATTCCATCGTTGCAAGGCTTGAATATTATGAACCTTCACAGTCCTGAAAGTGCGATTCTATCGGCAGTAATTTTTAATGCCATCATCATCCCATTTTTGATTCCTTTGGCATTGCGTGGGGTTGAATATAAACCCATTGGAGCCAGTGCATTACTCCGCAGAAATCTGTTAATCTACGGTCTGGGAGGCGTTATCGTGCCTTTTATCGGGATAAAATTAATTGATATTGTAGTATCAGTATTCGTTTAAAATTACAAGTAAGGGCGTATAATATGCCTACGATCTATCGGTAAATGAGCGTATGCTTTACGTCCAAATTCATAAAAAATAACATTCAAAATCATGAAAACAAACCTATTTCCAGCCATAAGATTGACATTATTCTGTGCTTTATTCTTTTCAGGAATCTACACAGCTACCATCTTAGGCATCGCAAAATTTTCTCCTAATGCAGGAAAGGGCGAAATAATCACCCAAAACGGCAAGACGTATTTCAGCAATATTGGGCAGACATTCACACAAGATAAATACTTCAATTCTCGTCCATCTGCCGTAAATTATAATGCCGCAAGTTCGGCAGGTAGTAATAAAGGACCAAGTAATCCCACTTATTTAGGAGAAGTTCAAGCCCGCATTGATACATTTATGGTGCATAACCCAGGCATTGCAAAAGCGGATATTCCTTCTGATTTAGTGACGGCGAGTGGCAGTGGTTTAGACCCAAATATCTCCATAGAAGGAGCAAAAATACAAGTAAAAAGAATTGCAAAAATTCGTAATATTTCGGAAGAAAAATTATTGCAACTCATTGAAAATCAAACAGAAAAGCCACTATTTGGCTTATTGGGAACCTCAAAAATCAATGTATTGAAATTAAATTTAGCCTTAGAAAAGATGTAAAATTGTTGGCAAGCTAAACAGTACTCTTATT
>JANXML010000097.1 GCA_025354645.1 Arcicella sp.
GAAATTTGTAAAATAAATTGCTCGATTGTTGAAATATAAACGACTAATGTCAATGTAACGTAGCGTTGTTTTTATGTCCCCAGTTTCAGCCGATCTACGCAACGTTTCTAAGTAATTATCCAATAAAGTTTGGGGCATTAAGGCACTATTTACTCCCAAAATAACTGCATCAAAAAGCCCTACAAATTGCGGTGGTTTATAGCCCTTTTTAAACATGAAATTAGATACACTCGCTAACTTACTTTTCTGAGCATCAGTAAGTTTACCCGAATTCCAAAGTTTATCAAAATTTTGGGAAATTGATTCAGCCTGTGGATTATTGGAGAGTGCCAAAAAGTTCTTCGCATCTGACAGAAACTCTTCGGGTTTATCAGACAATTTTAGTCCTTGTGCATTTGAAAAAAAATATCCTAATACGAGCACAAAGCTCAACAATAACGATTTGGTGTTCATAGATTTTACAAGATTATACATTGTAAAATTAACGAATTGTTTTGGTTTGATATTTCATTTAAACTCGTTCAAACACAACCGCCACCCAATTATTCTTCTCCTCCATTTTCATTTTCAATAATCCTGCAGCATTTGCCACGTTTTCGATGTCCGCAATATCATGAAGATAAAAACCGCTTACGACCAATGTTGAAGGTGCAGATTTCATAAATTCTACATATTTTGGAATGTCTCGCATCAAAATATTACGATTAATATTTGCCAAAATAATATCGTATTGCTCGGCAGGTTCATCCTCAATTGCTCCCTGTCGAATCGTAATATTTTGACATTCATTCAATTGACAATTTTCACGAGAATTCTCTGCTGCCCATTCCTCAATATCAAATCCTGTAATTTCAGAAGCCCCTAATTTGGAAGCAAAAATTGCTAAAATACCCGTTCCACAACCCACATCAAGCACTTTTTTGTTTTGGTGGTCAATGTCCATTTGCAAACTCAACACCATTGAAGTAGTTTCATGATGTCCCGTTCCGAACGACATTTTTGGATTAATCAACAACTCATACGCTACATTCGGATCAGGTTCGTGGAAATTTGCACGTACTCGCACCCGTCCATTGGCAGCCAAAATAGGCTCATAATTTTTCTCCCACTCTTCGTTCCAATTCTTTTTCTCCAAGGTTTTGTAAGAATAACTAATCGGAGTCATGCCTAAATAACGCTCCATGATTTCGTCCACGGCATTTTCTGAAAAAACATCTTCGGTGATATAGGCATTCAAAGAATCAGATTCCTCGGTAAAAGTTTCGTAACCAATTTCACCCAATTCAGCCATGAAAATATCCGAAAATTCTGGATTAATGTTTAGTTTTAATTCTATGTAATTCATGGTTTTGGATTAATAATTTTACAAATTCAATAGAAAATAAAAAGCCCTCAGAAGTTAATCTAAGGGCTTTTGAGTGGTAAAAGGCGTATCACTATATATTAGTATTAAACACTCTCTTTTATCACTAAAAACCCTTTGTACGTGAAATTAAAGGCATTTTTTATCTCTATATTATTACTGACTACTCAATATTCCACAGTTTGCTTACCCTTTTGCTTTACCATTTTTTTGTAATACATTTGTTTCAAGCAAAAAAACAAGTCATGGCAACTACAAAACTCAAATTAAGAAACGATAGAGTTAAAAATCAAGACAGTACAACGGTATATGTTCAAGTATGTATCGACAGTAAAATCAAACTTTATTCAACTGGTTGTAAACTCAAAGTTGAGTTCTGGGATGAAGTTGGACAGCGATTGAAAAAATCATGGGGATATGGTTACGAGAAACATTTTGCAAAGATAAACAAAAGGAAACTCTCCATTGATAGTATCATCGACCAAGCGGTGATGAATAACACTAAACTGACTTTTGATTTCATCACCCAAGAACTTGAAAGATTAGAGAATCCTATTGTAGATGAAATTGTCATTGAAGAAGAACATATAGAACAAAAATCGTTTTATGATTGGTTTGAGTTCTACATAAACGATAGAAATTCTTTTCAATCTGTTGAGATAGCCAAACACCGCAAAACCACGCTGAATAAACTCAAAGTTTTCTTTGGCAAAAAGATTCCAACCTTTGCGGATATTGATTTTAGTTTTTATTCTGAATATCGAAATTGGTTACTGGAAGAAGGAGAATTAGCCAATAGTAGTGTGAACAAACAGTTTGATTATTTGAAAGGCTTTTTACGGTACGCTTCCAAACACAAACTTTTCAATTCCGCTATTTTAGACGATTTCGACAGATTGAAAGAGTATGAAACCCACACTATTTATATCACCAAGGAAGAACTTAGAACCATTTGGGAATTTGAGTTTGAGAATGAACGATTGGAAAGAGTAAGGGATTTATTTGTCTTTGCTTGCTCTACGGGTTTACGAGAATCCGACTTTTCGATTGTGAAGCCTGAGAACATCAAAAATGATGAACTGTTCATCACAACGGTTAAAACGTCTGACCCCTTGATAATTCCTTTAAATCATTATTCAAGAGCCGTATTAGAGAAATATGATAACGTTTTACCGAAATATTCCCAACAAAAATTTAACGATTATATTAAAGAGGTTGTCCAAGAAATTGGTCTTGATACACCTGAGCAAGTGATTACCTACAAAAAGGGAATAAGGATTGAAACAACCGTACCAAAATATGAATTGATTACCTCTCATACGGGCAGGAGAACGTTTATAACGCAGTGTATCATGCGAGGGATTCCAATTCCAGTAATTCGCTCTATGACGGGACACAAGGACTTAAAATCTTTTCAGAAATATATTAAAATTACCAATAATGACAAAAGGCAAGAGATGATGAAGTGGGAAGACTAAAACTATAAAAATATGTACTTAGAAAGAATTTTAGAAAATGCTGAATCAGAGTGGGAAAATTGTATTTGTTGTACTCGTGATTCAGCAGAAATTGAGTATAAAGATATGGATGAAGATGCGAATATTGAATTTCTTGAACAAGCTATAGAAAATTGTAAAGCCTATTTTAATGTTTTCAAAAATCAAAGAGACAAATTTATTTTTCTTTTTGATGTATTTCTGCATATTAATAGTGTAGAAAATATTGAAGTAAAACTCAATGGAGAGATATTTAGTGATGGCTATAAAGTGTTTGGTTTTGAGGAATTAAGCAAAAACGACATTGATGTTAATAAGCTATTCTTTGACTGGTTAAATAGGGAGTTATTGCTGTTTGATTTTAGCAATTCTATTCAAGATGCTAAACCCATTTTAGAGTATCATTATTTTCATCAAGTCTTAGAAACAGCTTTTAGAGATTTGACTGAAATGAATAATTTTATTTATGATACAACAAAGCCTAAAAAAAAGGTATTTGTTTACAGACTTCGTAAAACTTTTGAAGTTTATGAATTTCAGAATCATAATGAGGGTGAGATAGATTTATTTTTTAGAAACAAGATAGAAAAATATGAAGAGCCTACTCTAAAAATTGCCTATATGGTTTCTCTAATTGAATATTTATCAATGTATAATCAATATACCGAAGATGGAAAAGATAGACCACTTAAACGTAGCTCAAATCATAAAGCCTTGACCAAAATATACAACTATTTAACAAAAACTATTGAGAAAATAGATTTAAAACAGTCTGCTGGAAGAGGTCGTCCTAAAATAAATAGACATGAAAATGATTACAAACTCAACTGGAAAGGAACACAAGCACAACTGGTAGATTTAATTTATGAATTAGATAAAAAAGGGTGGATAGAAAAAATTGAGGAAACCAAAAATATGGCAGAATCAATTTTGGGCTTATTTAAAGTTAAAGATTCTGATAATATTAGTTCTTTCCAACAGAATATGAAGCAATCTGTATATGATGACCGAGATACAAATAGAGATAAAAAAAACAAAAACTATTTCTCAGAGATAAAATTGTGTAAAGGTCTAAAAAATAAACTTTTAAAATTATAACTAATTGATTTATAGAAAATTAAGTCATTAAAAAATTACCAACAAATACTAATAATTTTAAGTAATTTTTTATTATTAGGTAATTACATAGTTTTGCGTATCATTTAAAATTAAACAAAAAAGGCTTATCAATCCACGGTCGTCGAAAACTTGGAATTGAGAAGCCTATAACCCACAGTAAAATGAGCTTTCCAAAATTAGCCAATTCAAATGAAAGTGGCAACAAACCTGCTGTTTATTTAACAGTCGATGAACTTACTTTGTTGTTTGGTTCGGTTATCGAAACCAAACTCAAAGAGTTCAAACCTACTATCCATACTCCCCAAAAAGAAGAGACCCACCTTAACTTCATGCAAGCGGTGGAATTCCTCAAAATTTCCAAACCAACTTTTGTAAAACTTCGTAGAGAAGGTAAAATCAAAGGCTTGAAAGTCGGAGCAAGACGTGTCCTTTTCTATCGCTCCGAACTTGAACAATACCTCCAAGACAATCACGAATAGAATGTACTAATCCCCAAAAAAAATGAAACAGGATAATAAAAACCTGACAAAGGGAAAGGTACGCCTTGACGATTTGGAGGCTGAAATAAACAGTGTCCAAAATGAAGAGCAAAAAACTATCCCTTTTCCTTTAAATGTATTCCCAAAAATAATTCAAGAAATCGTTGAAAAATCAAAAGAAACCTTGAATTATCCGATAGAATTTACAGCATCAAGTATGCTTTATGCGGTATCTATTGCCATTGGAAATACACATAGAGTAGTAATTAAAAATGGATTTGAACAATCTCCAATCATCTATTTATGCCTTGTTGCTCCTTCTGGGTCGGTGAAATCTCATCCCTTAGAATTTGCCATAAAACCACTTCAATTAGCTGATGAAAAGTCCTTTAAGCAATACAAATTAGCCATAGAAGCATATAATATTGCTAAAATGGAAGCAAAAAGTCAATCTGAAAATACGAAAAGCGAAATACTTAAAAGACCTTTCTGGATAAAATTTCTTATTTCAGATTATACTCCTGAAGCATTGTATTCAGTTCATGCGAATAATCAACGCTCAATTGGTGTGTATATAGATGAATTGGCAGGATGGTTTAAGAATTTTGAACGATACAATAAGAATAGCCAACAAGAATTTTGGTTATCTGCATGGAGTGGCAAACAGATAAGTATTGATCGTAAAATGTCTGACTCCATTCTAATTACTCACCCATTTATATCTGTGGCAGGAACTATCCAAACGGCATTATTAACCGAAATAACAAAGGAAAATAGGGGTAGAAATGGCTTTATTGACCGCATCCTATTTGTAAAACCGCCCAATTTAATAAAACATGGATGGCATGATAAAGAAATGCCAATCGAACTCGTAGAAAAGTATTATTCAATCATAGATAAGTTAATTTCACTCACCACAAATATCAATGAACATGGACAAATTGATACGACAAAAGTACGGTTTAGTCCATCGGCACGAGAAAAGATATTTGCTTGGGTAAACTCAATCAATACTCCTCTGGTGAACCAAACTGATAATGATGATTTGAAAGGTATTTATACAAAATTAGAAATGTATGTCCCTCGATTTGCTTTGATTTTACATCTTTTAGAATGGGCATCTGGGGATACAAGTCAGAAAAATGAAATTGGTTTTGAGTCTGTAAAGGGAGCAATTGAATTAGCGGAATATTTCAGAAGCTCTGCCGTAGAAATTAATAAAGAGGTTAATAATAAGGTGGATGGTCTTCCCACGAATTTTAAAAATTTGTATGATAAACTTTCTCAAAAATTTACGACTAATGAAGCTATTACGATTGGAAAAAAATTGGATATTCCTCATAGAACTGTTAGTCGTTTTTTAGAGAAAGAAGACTGTTTCAGTAAAATAAAGCATGGACAGTATGAAAAAAAATTGTAAGTACGTGACATTATTAGCATTTTGGCATTTTGAGCAAACTGTCATTTTATAATATGCTGATTATCAGTTATTTGTATATTATAAATCAAATAATCAAAATGCCAAAGGTTTGGCATTTTGATTGGCATTTTCAAAACAGTTGGTACTTTGGCATTTTAATTGGCACAAGTTTGGCATTTTTAAGTAATTGATATTCAGTTAATTAATCTCTGATAATGCCAAAATGCCAATAATACCACACTAATAAAATAAAAAATATGAATTTTCCATTTTCCCTTGATAAATCCAAGCCTACACAGCTCTTTCAATGCCCTGAGTGCAAGCACAAATCACTCAAACGATATTGGGATAATAACCAAAAAGAATATCTGCCTAATGTGGTTGGGCGTTGCAACCGTGAAAGCAATTGCGGTTATCATCTCACGCCCAAACAATATTTTGACGACAAACAAATTGAATATAATCCTCAAAATTATTGCTCTGTAATTGAGCCAATCATAGTGCCTGAGCCAACGTTTATTGATAGAAATTTAGTGGATAGGTCAGTTGGTAGAAATGCCCCGAATTATTTCATTGAATATTTGAATACTTTATTTCGTGAAAAAATTACTAAGAGGTTAGTTGAGCAATTCAAAATTGGAACTTCAAAGCATTGGCAGGGTGCTTGCGTGTTTTGGCAAATTGACAATAATGAGAACGTCCGTACTGGCAAAGTGATGCTTTATGATGCCCACTCAGGCAAGCGAGTAAAAGAGCCATTTAATCATATTCATTGGGTACATTCATTGGCTAAATTTCAAGACTTTCATCTGAAACAATGTCTCTTTGGATTACATCAAATAAAACATGATTTAGCCAAACCTATTGGGATTGTTGAATCGGAAAAAACCGCTATTCTCCTGACCGCCATTTATCCCAAAATCATCTGGTTAGCTTCTGGCGGAATGAATCTTTCTTTTGATAGTTTCGAGCCTTTGGAAGGTCGCAAGATTATACTTTATCCTGATGCAGGTATTGATAATGATAAAGGTACGCCCTTTGAAAAATGGGTGGACAAAGCTGAAATCTTAGCCTTGAAAGGATTTGGTGTTACAGTTTCCAACATCATTGAGAATGTGGCAACGCAGGAGCAAATAATCGCAGGATATGATTTAGCCGATTATCTTATTAAAACCGATGCTTCGGGTTTGGCACTAAGCGAAAACGATTACCCTTTCTTTTGGGATTCAACGTAAACGGCTGTTTACCGCTATTTCCCGATGGAAAACAACTGTTTACATTTAGTTTTCAAAGGGGAATTTGCCGTAAACAAAAATTTACTAACTGTTTACAGTTCGTTTTCAGTCGTAAACTAAAATTCCCCATTGGTTTACAGCAAAATTTTATCGAAAACACAGTTTCAAAACTTGTTTTCATCAAAAAAATATTTGTAAACATTAACTCAAATAGCCGTTTACAGGCTTTAACATAAATTATTATGACAACGTTAAAAAATAATACCTCTTCAACAAAAGTAGTTTCACTCAGGCTTCCACTTGATAGGTACGAAAAATATGTTTTGGAAGCATCTGACTTTGAGTCAGATTTATCTCCATATCTCATAGAAAAATTAAAATGGTATGAAGATTTATTGACTGAAAGAGATATTCTCGAAAATAAGTTTTTTGATTTAAGACAAGAACGCAATAAACTCAACGAAGAACTGGAAAAATCAAAAGTTGAAATTCAATCACTCAGACAATCAGTCGCTACAATGAGAAACATGAATGAGAATAATAAAATTACGGCTGATAAGCAACTCCAATTAGAGCGAGAAAAATCAGCAAAAAGCCAAAAAGAATATTCAAAATCATTGGCAGAGAAAGAAGAGATTCTAATGGCAAAAGATAAGGAAATTGAGGAATTGAAACAAGAGCAAATTTCCACAAGATAGAAAATGGAAGAAACTGTTGATGTGATTATTGACAAGGCACATGATTATTATCTTGACGCTCCCGTGTTCTCCAAAGATAAATTATCAATTTTCGAGAAACCTTTGAAAAAGATTTATTTTGAGGCATTTCCGAAGCCTGAGATTAAGCCGAAGCCTTTGTTTCATTTATCATTTTTAAAAACATCAAGTCAAATATTGGAAGAATTTAAAAAGGAACATAATCTTTAACTAATAACGACCACTTAATTTAGGTGGTCGTTATTAGTTTTAAACCACCTAACAATCATCCAAAAATGTTTATCGACATACATTCTTCTAAAAATGGAACTTGAAGAAGGTGTATGTGTCTTAAACTCAATTATACAAAGAATACGACATAGATTGAGATTTTGCCGTGTACTGATATGTAGTAACCAAATTTTTCAGAGTCTGATATTCTAAGTACTTTCTTTTTTCTAATTGTTGTAAGCAAACCTTTGTTCTTATTTTTTCATCGTTAGATATTGACGTTAATGTTTTATCATTAACACTTTCCCAAAAGCGGGTATACCACCGTTTCAAACTTCCTCTGATATGGTCATTATGTCTTTTAACAATATTATAAATATTTTTCCAAGCCTCAATTTCTTTTAATTTTCCATTAGTACAGGTATAATTCAAATCTAATGTTGAATCGGATAGATTATCAAAATCAATATGGGTAATATTCACAGCAATATCAATCTCTGATTGTTTTTCATCAAAAGGATAAAAAACAACCCCTTCATAACTTAAAATATCTTTATCACTTTTGTTAGTGAATGAATTGCAAGTTGAGCAAATTGGCACAAGGTTTTTGAAATTTATTGATGAAAATGGGTATTTATCTTTGGGCAAATAATGGTCATATTGGTCTCGGTCACTGTCTTCAAATGTCTTCATTTCTGTTATCCCACACGCAGGACAATACTCAAAGTCATTATTGCCACTTTTTTTTAATGTATGATAATGACTAAGTAAATCGCCATAATATTCCTTGAAATATTTAGACTCTTTTAATGTATCTTCATATAGCTTTATAAATAATTCTTTCGTAATAACTCTAACTTCTTCTGGTATATCAATATCTTTCCATGGTATGACTTTTCCTTCACATATTTCTTTAATCTCATTGCTCGTACTAATTGCTTGACAAAACGCTGAACGAGGGGCTTGTTCCCACCCCTTTACAATATTATAAATTGCCTTAAACCTATTGAGTAAAATACCTTTATGATGTACAACTAAATTATCATAAAATTCCTTTTCAAAGAATTCAATAGAAAATTCGGATGTTTCAAACTCTATTCTCTCAAAAAAAGCCATTACAAATTCATTGAGCTTAGAATGAGGTGTTTCTATGAAGGAGTAAATTTTAATCATTATTTTGTTTGCGGATTTTTTCTTCAATTTGTAGGAGTTTCATGAATAATAAAGTCTTTTCTGATGATTCGCCGACAAATCGAGAATCCTCTTTGGCTTGTTGAATATCCTCTATACTATTAAAAACTCTATTTTTTATTTCATTTATTAACTCTAATGATAAATCTCCAATACTTTCATCTTTATCAAAAATTTCCTCTGTTATAATATTAACAGAAGTACCAAAAGTATTGAACCTCCTTTTTGCCGCAGTTGAAACAGAAACATCATTCCCTCTTTTTGAGAATATAACTACTTTATCAGGCTTACAATCTGAAACAATAAATGGCGAGTGCGTTGTTATCAATAATTGATGTGAGATTCTTCGATTTATATCTATCTCATCCTGCTTTAAACAGTTCTGTAAGGTACGAATAAATTTAGCTCTCCAACTTGGATTAAAGTGTGTCTCAGGTTCGTCAAATAAAAATAAAGAACTTGACTTTCGGAGTAATAGACAAATACCGACTGAATGTAAAAGTTGATGCTCTCCATCCGATAGTGCTTTACTTAAAATGGGTTCTTTCACTCCCTTTTTCTCTATCCAAAAATCTTTAAATCTTACGACTCTTTGGTCTGATGAAACCGTTGGAATAATCTCATTTACGTACAGGCTATTAGAATGATAAATCTGCGTTTTAGTTTGGCGATTAACGTGTTCTAAATTTAACGTAAAAAGGATTTGAAATGACCTAAATAATTCGAGAGAATCATCAAAAAAATGATGTTTAAAGGCTTGTTTTGTAGCCTCATTTATCCAATAATCTAAGTACAATGATTCGGTTTTTTCATCATAATAATGTGCTGTAGAGCAATTTATAAACTTTTTTATTGTGGGATAAATTAACGTTGTTAGTTCTTTTGTTTTTTCACTTTCCCCTGTGGCTTTAAGATATTCTGAACTTAAATTAACCTTCCTGTTTTGACGAATAATCAACTGAAATGATTGAATTTTTTTTATACCAACCACATCCATAACTGGCTTTAAATTGTTTTCATCCTGCATCAAGAAATTTGTCAATAGTATGGCTTGACTATACTCTTTGTCAATGTAAACCATTCTACCTTCTGGTTGCCCGTATGCTAATTGACTTGATAACTTATACAGATATTCATCCAAATGAAGAAAACGCATTTTAAAGAATGGTAAACTAATAATTTCATTTTCACCAGATGAATACCCTACTACTAAATCAGGTAAATAATCCTTTACCCTGCTTGACTCTACAATAGTATCTCCTACTTTAATTACGGGTTTTTCACCTATTTTTTTACTAATATTAATCTCTGCTACTTCATTGGTTACATACTGATAATACCCTAATTCATAAGCATCTAAAATTCCTTTTGAAGCATCAAATCCATTAGGAACGTTTTTTGTTTGTACAAATTCTTGTGGTATATATTCAAGGTAAATACATTCGAGATGATAAAAAATATTAGATAATGCTTGTAGGATATTAGACTTGCCACTTCCATTCAAACCCACAAAGCAAAATGGCGAAAACTCTTCCATTTGCTCATGGTGTAGCCTTTCAGTCTGAAACGTAATTTCAAAACCTGCGGGCAAACTTCTAAAAGGGGTATTTAATTTTAAATAACGGAGTTTCACAATAAAAGTTTATGTCTAATCTTTTTAGTTTCACTATCAAAAACTTGTTCAAAATAGGGTTTTTCGTCCGTCAATCCCTTGAAAACAAAATCTCGGATTTGTTCGTAAATAATGTCATTAAATTCTTGCATATAGTCGTAGATAGCATTGAAAGTACGTGTTTCAGTTTGCTCAAAATAAGGAGCTAAAACTCTATATTTAGCATAATTTTCATCAAAAACAGTATATCCTACTTGCTTTCTTTTGAAATCTAAATCTCTAATTTTTTTTATCATTTCCGAATCTTTGCTTCGGATAGGAGGTAATGACTCTAAGTAGTTTTGATAGTCTTTTTGCAATACTTCTATTATCGGTTCAGCTTCTTCTATACTAACAAATCCCCCATCAAAATTTTCTTCCTCAACCTCAACTCGACTCAAATCTAATTCTCCTTTAAAAGCCTTCTGGCTCAACGAACTAAACAATTGTTCTAATTCTCCCAAACTCGCTTGATATTGCTTTTTTAAGGCTTCGGTTCTTTCTACTATTTGGGCAAATTGGGTTTGGAGTTTTAGTGAAGGCTTAATTATTGGGATTGAATTACAAACTGTTTTATTCATGTATGCTACTGTTGTAGTTGAAGCGTTGGCATACATAAAATTCTCTTGGAAACTCAGAGAATACATTAAAAAAATATTATTTATCCCTTCGTTACATTGAAAAGAATGTAATTGTTGGTTAATTATACACACAGATTCATTTATAGAAATGACATTTAATTGTCCCACACAGGTCATAATTACACTCCCTTTTGGTATGATTTTACCTTTAACCTCTCTTATTTCTTCTTTTGTTAAACCAATTTTATCATTAGATTTATTTATAAAACCTTTATTTTTTAAGTCTTCTGTTCTTATCCAAGGAATATCACCTGTAAATGACTTTGGCTTATCTCGTCCAGGCACAATACAATCAGTATATTTCTCAACTTTTCCTTTCTCCCAACCCTTCTCATTCCTAACAGGGTCGCCAAACATCTCCAAAAACGTACTTTTCAAAAACTCATCCAACAAAGCAATACTTTCTTTACGTTGTTTTATTAATGCTTCTGCTTTGCTTAAAATGGTGGATATACGGATTTGTTCAGATTTAGATGGAAATGGAATACGTATACTATCTAACTCCTTTCTTGTTAATTTACCTCTTGTAGTTCCAGTAATATGCTTGTTTAGATTTGCATGGTTAAGATAAAACTTTAAATATTCAAGGTCTGATTTACCATTTTCAATTAACACGTGAGCATGATTATTAACCCATGTTTTCCCAACATAAATATTTGCACATACTTGTTCCGCACCCCAACTACCGCCATCTTCTGCTACACATAATATTTTTTCATTAAAAATAAATTCATTTATATAAGTAACAATATTATTTGCACCTATGTATGGATAAGTGCCTTTTTTACTTTTCGTATTTCTTTCTGCTGAATTTAAGGGAATTCGTTTATTGTCTAAATTTTTGACCAAATTTCCTAATCGTTCATACTTCATCTTATCCATGTATATTAAATTCCTTAATATCTCGTTCAATAATGTGTTTTAATTCTGCTTCTGAGGGTAACTGTAATTGATATTTACTCACAAAAACTTCGTGTGGGAGTCCGCCCGTGGCATAATGTACGAGTGCATGGTCTTTGTCGGAACATAAAATAATACCAATCGGAGGGTTATCATGTTCCGCCATTTCGTTTTCTTTGTAATAGTTTAGATACACATTCATTTGTCCTGCATCAGCATGGTCAAACTCTCCAATTTTTAAGTCAATCAGAATATGGCATTTCAAAATGCGATGGTAAAACACCAAGTCAATTCTGTAATGACGATTATTAAAGGAAATCCTTTTTTGACGTGCCTCAAAACAAAACCCTCTGCCCATTTCTATTAAAAAACTTTGTAGATGATTGATAATGGCTTGTTCTAAATCGGTTTCACTATACGCTGATTGCTCAGGAATACCCAAAAATTCTAATAAATAAGGGCTTTTAACAATCTCTGTAAATGAGCTTATATTGTCTGTTTTTAGTCTCTCCAATAATTGTTCCTTATCCGTACTCAGTCCGATGCGTTCATAAAGCAAAGTATTCATTTCTCTTTGCAATTGCTTGACCGTCCAATTATTTTTTAGGGTCTGAATCTCGTAGAAAGCACGTTTCAGAGAGTCCTCTATTTTCAAGAATTCCGAAATATGAGTAAAACTAATTTTACTAACAAAAGCACTTGGATTATCTACTGATATTGAGGTGACTGTGGTATTGGGCTTCTGTGTTTCCAAACTCCCTTTTAATTGTTCGGTTGGCAATCGAACAATTGTAAGTAGTTGATTTTCAATGCCTTGAAATTGTTCGGTCAGAAACCGAACAATTTGAGGGTAAGTTAGATAAAACTGTTTGTAGGTATGAAGCATGGTAAAAGACATTCCTTTCAGCTTTTTTCCCTTCAAGACAGTTGCTAAATTTTTGTATAACTTTTCGCCATATTCAGCCCTTTCTTTACCTTTTTGTTCATACTCAAACAAATACATTCCAATCAGCCAATTACGCATCGTATAAGCATAATTAACTTGTTTGTTGGCATAACCATTGAAATATTGATGGGTATTCAATATTTGTGAAGCTAAGTTCTCTATGTTTTCCATCACTAAAACAGATTTTGCAGTTCCTTAATCCCTTTCGCAATATCCTTTTCCAAGAAAGATAATTTTTCTAAAATAACTTTGGGACTTTCGTAATGGATTTCTTCATAAACTTCTTCCTTGTATTTATTGATGCTGAGGTCATAATTACTATCCTTTATTTCATCATAATCCACAAAGAAAAACTTTCCTTTTCTGTCATTTATACGTTGAAAATTTCGTTCTTTAAATTGAGTGATTATATCCTGTAAATCACTTTTTTCTTTATCAACTTGGCGTTTATCATCAAGCGTATAGCCATCGCTTTTCATGTCGTAAAACCATACTCTTTTAGTAGTTCTACCTTTCGTAAAAATCAAAATTGCCGTGGCAACGCCTGCATAAGGCTTAAAAATACCGCTTGGCATGGCAACAACTGCTTTGAGTTCGGCTTGTTCAATCATCAATTGCCGAGTTTCAATAAATGCTTTTCCACTACCAAACAAAACACCTTGCGGAATAATTATCCCTGCCGTTCCGTTTTCAGAAAGCATTTTATGAATACGCTCAATAAAAAGTAATTCTGTTTTAGTAGTTGGTAATCTCAAATTTTCATTAATGTCTTCTTTGTCAATATTACCCGTAAACGGAGGATTGGCAAATACGGCGTTGTAACGTCCTTCTTCGTTGTATGACTTGCTGAGAGTGTCTTTGTAGTCTATATGTGGTTGCGTAATACCGTGCATCAACATATTCATCAGTCCAATCCGCACCATCGTTGAGTCAATGTCATAACCAAAGAAAGTGTCTTCTTCAAATTTTTTGTGTAAGTCATCGGATAGTCGATTCCCTGTCGTTCCTACTTCAAAGCCATCATCGTCCTTATGGATATATTTTTCATCCGTGAATCGTGTGTATATATGCTTGAACGCTCCCAACAAAAACGTCGAACTTCCACAGGCAGGGTCAGCCACTCGAAAATCTGGACTAAGTAGCTCACTATCAGTCACTTCTGCAAAAACCAACTCCACAACTAATTGCACAATATGTGGACGTGTACGAAACTGTCCATTTTTACCTGCTGTTTTAAGTTCTTCCAGTAAATTTTCATACACATCACCCTGAATATCATTGAGTACAGAACGTTTATCTCTTGGGCTTACATCGTTATTAATTTCCTGATTTGCCTCGTTATCAATCTCTCGGTAAATTTCATTAATTGTTCGGTATGCGTCCCTCATCAAAGAAGGTTTTGGTATCATGAAATACGAATTTTTCATGTGCTGAGTGAAAAATGACGTTTCCTTACCCTCTTCACTTTTACCTAATTCGTCTCTAATAAATGGAAAAACCTTGTCTCTAACGTGTTGGAGCATTTCCTCATCCTTCATCTCTGCAAAAGAACTCCATCGTAACGTTTCCTTTAAAATAGGTTCATCAAAGCCTTGTAATTTAACCGTACCCTCAAAAATAGAAGTATAGTTTTTGATATGTCCATCCTGTTTATCTTGTACTTTTTGGGTGTCTAAATCATCAATACGCTTCATAAAGAGCAAGTAAGTCATTTGCTCAATAGCATTGAGAGGGTTGGAAATCCCGCCACTCCAAAATCTATCCCAAAGTTTGTTTATCAGACTTTTTAATGTGGCTTTTAGCATAATTTACTCGTTTAAAATTTACGTTAAACAAGAACAGAATAAATCTATTCCCTAATTAAATACGATTCATTGCAATTTAGAGCATAATGCCCTTAAAGTAAACATTTAGCCCAAAAATCCCATGAAATTGATTGATTATATTAACGAAATAGAAAGGACGATAAAATTTTCATTTGAAGAATATTATTGACTGAGGTATTACAATCAAATTTTGGGTTAGTTAAAAATGGCATTTTTAGAGATGATTACAATCAAGTTTAACCAAAAGTAAGCAAAATGAAAATATTTTCGATTTTTTTTAAATATTTTTTACTTACCCATTTGCTTACCCATTCAATAAAAAACCCCTCATACGCAACGTATAAGGGGTTTTTTGTGGTAAAAGGCGGACTCGAACCGCCGACACACGGATTTTCAGTCCGATGCTCTACCAACTGAGCTATTTCACCATTTACTTTTTTGGTAATCCCCAATGTGTCATTTGGGACTGCAAAGGTAGGAAAAACTTTTACTTCTACAAAACCTACTTTGAAAAAATTTTGAAAAAATATAAAATAGTATGCTTGCATAACATTTTTGAAATCATAATCTTTGTATGTATATCCGGAAATACCAAAAAGGTAAATAGTTCTCGATGAAAAGTGAATATTTTGAATATATTTGTATCCTATTCAGTATCAAATACTTAGATTTTCAAATTGGGCGCTGTACTATTTCACGTGTGCCGTCCACCTTATAACCGTTAAAAAAATGCAAATCATTCAACAAATTTTGTTCATTATAGCACTGGGAGTAGCAGGGTATTTTATTTCAAAACGTATTGGAATTATTAAAAAAACCATTCAACTGGGCCGAGAGGAAAATCGTACTGATAATTCTTCTCAACGGTGGGCAACCATGTTTAGGATTGCGTTGGGGCAAAAAAAGATGTTTGACCGTCCTGTCGTGGGTATTATGCACTTCGTGATTTACGTGGGTTTTGTCTTGATTAATGTGGAGGTGTTGGAAATTATTTTGGATGGTATCTTCGGAACTCACCGTTTATTCGCTCCTTTTTTGGGAGGTATCTATTCTTCGCTCATTAATTTCTTTGAATTTTTAGCTACTGGTGTCTTATTGGTTTGCGTGGTTTTCTTGATTCGTAGAAATATCACAAAGGTTGAGCGTCTGCAACCCACTCGCCATCGTGAATTGAACGGTTTTCCAGTGATTGATGCCAATACGATTCTTTTTGCTGAGATAATCTTGATGACGGCTCTCTTGACGATGAACGCTGCCGATAGCGTTCTCCAAGACCGTGGGAACGAACATTATCACCAAGTGGGTACGTTTGCTTTCTCTGGGTTTTTGAAGCCTATTTTTACGTCATTTTCAGATACTGGCTTAGTGGCTTATGAACGAATTGCTTGGTGGTTGCATATTTTGGGCATTTTAGCTTTTGGCCTTTACGTTACTTATTCAAAACATCTCCATATTTTCTTGGCGTTTCCCAATACCTATTTTGCTAATTTAGAACCAAAAGGCGAAATGCCAAATATGCCAGAGGTTACGAAGGAAGTCCAAATCATGTTGGGTTTAGCACAACCTGATGCAACGGCTTCAACTGAAATTGCACGTTTTGGAGCCAAGGATGTGAAGGATTTATCTTGGAAAAACCTGATGGATTCTTATTCATGTACGGAGTGCGGACGTTGTACGGCTGCCTGTCCCGCCAATATGACGGGTAAGGCTTTATCGCCCCGAAAAATCATGATGGACACTCGGGATAGATTGGAAGAAGTGGGCAAAAATATGTCAGATAACGGAGGCAATTTTGTGGACGATGGCAAGAGCCTCTACGGTGATTATATTTCTGCCGAAGAGTTACGGGCTTGTACGACGTGCAATGCCTGCGTGCAAGAATGTCCGATTTTGATTTCGCCTTTAGATATTATCCTACAATTACGTCGATATCAAATCATGGAAGAATCGGATGCTCCTGCTTCTTGGAATGCGATGTTCTCTAATTTGGAGAATAATCAAGCTCCTTGGAAATTTTCACCGAATGATAGATTTAATTGGGCGGAAGGGTTGAAATAGTGCAATAATTCGAAGTGCCAATTGAGAATGAGTAAGATTAAACAAACCCCAACTATTTATAATGAAAACATTCCTGAAAGTAATCTTATCCCTATTTGCTATTTTAATCATTGGCTATTTTTTAGGTCCAAAACCAACGCCACCACATTTGGAAGTACCCATGTTTAAACTCACAGGTGACTTACCGGCTTTGGATAAACAAATTCAAGCGAGTGAAGCAGCCGTAAAAGGTATTCGTCCCGATTGTCAGGCTCGGATTGTGTGGGCGGATTCATCTAAAAAGGTAAAAACTAAGATTGCTTTTTTGTATATCCACGGATTTTCGGCTACGCAGGAAGAAGGAAATCCTGTGCATCGGAATGTTGCTAAAAAGTACGGGGCAAATCTTTATTTAGCTCGTTTGGCGGGTCATGGTATTGATTTGGGAGATTCTACGATGGCAACCGTTACGGCGGATGATTTTATTCAGTCGGCAGAATATGCTTTGGCAGTTGCTAAGACTTTGGGCGATGAAGTAGTAATAATATCCACTTCTTTCGGAGGAGCATTAACTACTTATTTGGCTTCACAACATCCTGAAATTAAGGCGATTGTATTATATTCACCTTGTATAAAAGTATATGATGATAACGCTGAATTATTGGATAACCCTTGGGGCTTGGAATTAGGTAAGGCTGTTTCTGGCTCGTACATTCGTGATTTTGCGGCCACTAATCCTCAACATGCTAAATATTGGTGTCGGCATTATCATTTGAATGGGGTAATTGCCTTGCAGAATTTTCTAACGAATGCCATGAAACCAGAGACGTTTGCAAAAGTAAAATGCCCAGTTTTGATGGAATATTGGTATAAAAATGAGAATGAGCAAGACAAAGTAGTTTCCGTACCCGCCATGTTAAAGATGTTTGAGGAATTGGGTTCTGCCAATAAGCAAAAAATAGCCCTTCCCAACGCTGGAAACCATGTGTTAGCATCACCCATTTTATCAAAAGATGTGGCAACTGTGCAGATTGCCGAAATGAAAGAGTACGTTAAAATAA
>JANXML010000137.1 GCA_025354645.1 Arcicella sp.
GCTATCAAAGTACCTTCTGCCAAAGTTACACCGTCTCTGATAGTGGCATTTACGCCAATAAAACAATAAGGTTCCACCACGCAGCGTCCTGATAGTACAACGTGCGAGGTGAAATAAACATGGTCTTTGATAACGCTATGATGCCCAATATGATTACCACTCCAAAGCACAACGTCATTACCAATCGTTACGTAAGGTTGGATGGTATTATCTTCCAAAATAAAACAATTCTCACCAATTTTATCGGTCAAAACGGTGGCTTTTGAACTAATGTAGGAAATAAATTCATACCCTTTATCTTTGGCTTCTTGATAAACCTTTGCTCGAACCATATTCATTTTCCGTTCAGATAATGGAGCGAAAAACTTGTATTCAGTAGGAGGGAAGAGTGTCGTAACTTCCTCAAACGGCACAACTTGAATCCCACAGAATGTTTGTTCTTTGATGTATTCTTGATTCACCGTAAAAGCCACAATCTCATGTTCAGAATCGTGGGTAAGGTAATAATGGGCTAATTCAGCCACTAATTCCGTTCCGAAAACTACTACTTTTGCCATGTTTATAAAGCCCCCCAACCCCCGAAGGAGGAGTTTTAAAATTCACTACAACTCCCCCTTCGAGGGTTGGGGGGCTACTAAATCATAACTATTTAAAAATTCTTTGATTTTTTCTTGTGAATTAAACATCAAGACATCAATCATAGAAAGCCAAGGTACAAACTCATTTTTGAGTTGTTTATACTCGACTGGCTTCGATTTGATAAAGTTTAAGTTAATGTTTTGAGCCTCAAAAAAAACCTTATCATAAAGTTCTACTCCGCCAATTGGGTTTGTATATTGCGTTGCTTTTTCTTGTAAACAAATATCTAAAATCCTCTCTTGTGCCTTTAAATGTGTATTTTCGTAGATGGCGGAACTTGAAACTATTTCGGTTTTTATGTCCAAATATGCACAAATTAATCTTAAACTATGCTCAATTATTTTTGAAATTGGTTCATTATCAACATTCAAAGTTTGTTGAATAATGAGTAAAGTTTCTTGATAAAATGGGGCTTTTTTATAGCATTGTTCAAGGGTTTTTAAGAATTTACTTTTCCAAACACTGTCCCAATTTACATCAATTTCGTTAATTAATTTATTTTGACTTGCTTCTTTTAAAGGAATCGAAAAAAGGCTATCTTTTCCATTATTAAGCATTCTATTTCTATTAATCCAGCCCTTATTAATAAAATTTACATCATCGTATATCACAAATTTATCAACGGCATTGATTAATTGAAAATATCCGATATACGGAAATATGTAGGGTTGCATGATGCCAATTTTCATTCTACTTCAATTTTCTTAAATAATAATCCTCACCTTTCACAATCAAATTCGTTAAAGTTGTGTCTGTTCCTAAACGAATATCTCCTTTTTGAGGCTTAATGACACTTTTATCGAAAAATAGATATTCTGCTTCTTTTGGAATTGGTTGAACTCCCTTCTCAAATGGATTCACTACGTATAATTTGCGAGTTAATTTTTTATCTCCCCATAATGGATATTCATAGTCATCATTAATTGTAGCCAAAGCAACGTGAGCATTTTGAGGAACAAGCTGATTATATTTTTGATAGGCAGGCGTAATATCTGGTCTTGCCCAAGTTTGTAAAGCAATTCTTTCTGTATCAAAAGCCGATGGTCTGCCCATTGCTGCAATCGGGAGGCATCTTTCATTCAAATAAACGGCTAAAATTGCTGATAATGAGCCAATTAAAACTACAATCCCTAAATATAATTTCAAAAAACTAAACTTACGAGTATTCACATCCCAATTTGTGAAAAGCAACGATAAAAATGGAACGGCATAAACGGCGGTACTAATCATGTAGCGACCTTTCCAAGGGTCATAAGCTGCGGTGAAAGCTAAGGCTAAAAAGTGAAATATAAAGGCGATAGCTAAGATATAATACGCTTTCCCTTTTCTGATAATGCCTAATAAAACGAGTAAAATTAGGGGTAAAATCAAAGCAAAACCAAAAATACCTAAATATGGATTTGCATTAAAAAACTCAAATCTTTTTTTATATGTAAAAGGTATAATTGTGTAATCAGTCGTTGCTTCTAATTTCAAATTACTCTTTCTTTCTAACCTAATGATTGGTTTTTTCATTAAATCATTCAATTCTTCTCCAACATTCCAGTTCCGTAAACCATCTAAATTTACCATATCAATGGTGTAACGAATCACATTTCTTGAACCCTGTATCAATAAATTTTTCTTCGTTCCCGCTCTTTCAATAGATTGATGTTTTAAGGCAGTTGGTGGACCAATTGGGTGTCCATAAACTTTCATGTTCGTTAAATAACCCGTTGGCAAAGTAAAAAGGCAAATACCTATTACCAAACCCCAAAATAGATGTTTAAATCGAGCAAAGATTAACCAAAATATGGTTGAATTATCTATAATTCTTTCAAATTGCTTTTGAGGGCTAAAAGTTGGTTTCTTTAAATCAATCACTCTACGCCAATTTTCCTCATAAAATACGGTGTACATAATGATAAAAAATAGGGGAGGAAGAGAAAATACAAATGTAATTTTATGTCCTAATGCAATTCCAAAAGTTAGCCCAGCCAAGTATAAATACCTCCTCCAAAGTTTTTCACGATAAGTAAAAAGGAAATAAATCAAACAAGTTAAGTAGGAAGCCAAAACAATATCCGTTTCTGTAGTAATGGATTGCATCAAAACGTTGGGTAAAAGCCACATGACTAAGGCACAAAAAACGCCAGCAGAAAAGTTATTGCTAATACTTCTACCAATACCAAATGCCCCTAATCCAGTGATTAAATAGGCAGAATGATGAATGGCTTTAAACCAATTTTCACCTTTCCCTGACATTAAGTAATTGTATATCTGTATCGTACAAATACTTTTTGGGTACGTATCAATGTTCCAGTTTGTCCCCCCAAAATGAGCCATTGTATTATGTTGGAGGTAATACAACAATCGATTCAAGTGACCAGTCATACTATCCCATTCATTGGGAGGCGTGTAAATGATAAGTAACAAATTGGTGATTTCTACAATACCGAAGGTTAAAAATAATCCACCAAAAACTAATTTTAAGAATAATGACAGATTCCCAAACCAGTTCCAAACCAATTGAATTCTGCTACCAATTATTTCAAAAAAAGTAAAATTTTCACGTCTATCTCTGGCAAAGAATTTAACAAATATAAGGTAAAAAATAAATGCTGGAATAAAAACACCCCAAGCCCAAAATCTTCTGTCGTTTAATCTATTGAATTCTGAAAGAATAAATCCTGTAAAAATAATACTTCCACAAAAAACTACGTAAGCGGTAATAATGATGTCAATTAACGATTTTCTGCATACTCTTGCCGCAACACGGACTACAAAACCGATGAATATAAAAAACAATATTGGGTAGAAAAATACCATAATTAAAGACAGCTATTTACGATGTCTGCAATTTTTTTGACATCATTGTGGGCTAAACCAAAATAAAGAGGAAGTGCCAAAGCTCTAACTGCATAATCATCGGAGATTGGGCAATTACTTTCTTCAATCACAAATTTTAAACTACTCAAGGATGGATAAAAATACCTTCTTGGGAAAATTTGTTGAGCTTCAAGTTTTTCTCTAACCTTTAATAAAGTGGATTCAGAATCAAAAAAGATAGGATAATATGCGTAATTATGTTCAGTAGGTAGCGTTACAAGGGGCTTTATTAATTTATCCCAATTTAACATACTATCATATAAATCAAATATTTGACGACGATTTTCAATAATTTCTGGGACATTTGGCAATACACATAATCCCATTGCGGCATGAAATTCCGAGTTTTTTCCGTTGATACCAATTGTTAAATAATTATCTCCAATATGCCCAAAACTACGATAACGTTCGATTAGATAAGCATAATCATCATTATCCGTAAAAATTGCTCCGCCTTCGGTTGAATGAAAAACCTTTGTAGAATGAAAACTACAAGTACTAATATCTCCGTAATTAAAAATTGAAGTACCATTTACTTTTACGCCAAAACAGTGTGCCGCATCGTAAATCAATTTCAAATTATGCTTTTGAGCAATTGCTGACAATTTATCAACATCACATGGATTTCCATATACATGCGTAGCCAGAATTGCCTCAGTGTCTTCAGAAATTTGCTCTTCAACCTTCTGTGGGTCAATACAAAAATCGGATGTTAAAATATCTGCAAAAACGGGCTTGCAGTTTTCCCAAAGGAGGGAGTGAGTTGTGGCACAATAAGAAAATGGTGTAGTGATAACTTCTTTTTTTATACCTAAAACTTTTAGAGCAATTTGAATAGCAATTGTACCGTTGCTTACGAATAAACAATGTTTTACACCAAGAAAATCTTTTAATTTTTGCTCTAATTCACGAACTAAGGGACCGTTATTGGTCAATTGATTACTTTTAAAGATACGTTCAACGTATGCTTGGTATTCTTCAATTGGAGGTAAGTATGTTTTGGTAACGTTTATCATTTTAAGGATTAATTGTTAAGGTTTGATTTGTTGAATTGCTGAAAAATATCGTCAAAATTTCAACAAATTAACAATTATCAAATCAACAATTTAGCTAACGCTTTCAAGTTCAAGTTGAGTTATTGGGAAATCAATTTTTGGTCTAACATACCCAGGCCATTTTCCGTACCATGATGTTCCTTCTCGATAATCTTCTATTTCAAAAATTAATGCTTCTTCAAAGTTAAAAACTGCAGATGAAGTATCTTTAACCACCATAAAAGAAATTGAATAAGAACCATCGTTTAGGTAATTATCTGGAATTTCGCATTCAGCGGTAATAATACCTTTTTCGAAGGATTTTGAAGCAGTTCCAATATTGAAAATACATTCACCCGTTAAAGAATTTAAGTGGAGACTTAAATTTAGGTTTGCTCCTTCCATCATATTCCAGAACTCAATTTGTATTTTGAATTTAGTTCTTACATCAATATGTTTTTGTCCATCCAAAAATTTTGGAACCAACTTGATACTCTTCAAACGAACTTTGTCATTGCCAGGAGCATCTTCTGGTGTAAGCCACCAAGATTCTAAGGCAGTTTTTTGAACATGACTTAAATAAGTTGCCAACACCTGATTTGTTTCTCCCATTTCAATCAATTGCCCTTTTTTCATGAACATACCTTTGTTGCAAAGTCCTTGCACTGCAGTAAGATTGTGACTTACAAAAAGAATGGTTCTTCCAGATGTTGAGGCATCTTTCATTTTGCCAAGACATTTTCTTTGAAAATCTGCATCACCAACTGCCAAAACTTCATCAACAATCAAAATTTCAGGTTCAAGATGAGCAGAAATGGCAAATCCCAAACGCACATACATACCAGATGAATAACGTTTTACGGGAGTATCTAAAAATTGTTCAACTCCTGCAAAATCAACAATCGCATCAAATTGATTCTTGATGTCTTGCCGTTTCATGCCAAGAATTGCACCGTTCAAAAAAATATTTTCACGTCCTGACAATTCTGGATGAAAACCTGTTCCAACTTCTAAAAGACTGGCAACTCTTCCTTTTATATTAATTTTACCGTGAGTTGGTTCTGTAATTCTACTTAAAACTTTCAATAAAGTAGATTTACCAGCCCCGTTTGAGCCGATAATACCAACTCTATCACCTTGTTCAATTTTAAAACTTACATCTTTTAATGCCCAAAAATCTTCATGACTAACTTCTTCTCTGTTTTTTTTAGTGAACAAGTTTTTTACATTATCAGTCACGATTTCACGTAGCGTATTACCTTTTGCATTGCCTTTGATATGGTCAATGATGTATCGTTTACTTATGTTTTCTGCTTCAATTACTGTCATTTTCAAAAGGAGTGTGTTCCACTCCATTACTTCAATTATTAATTTAATTTGATGTGTTTTTTGGTTAAATGTAATCTACAAAAGAGTTTTCTTTTTTACGAAAAAAAACAACTGAAAGAATTGTTGTTGTCGTAACAAAGACTACGGATGGAATGATTGTATCCCATTGAAAATAATGATAATTTGGAATTAAACACCACCTGAATCCTTCTATAATTCCAGCTAAAGGATTTATCCATTGATAAATAGGATACCAAGATAATTCTTGTATTGTTGCTATTGGATAAGCAATTGGACAAACGAAAAAACCATATTGAACAATTAAAGGCACAATTTGCTGAAAATCTCTGTATTGAACATTTAAGGAAGCAAAGATGACTCCTAAACTAAATGATGCAAAAAAAGATAACAACAAGAAAAAAGGTACAAATAAAATATGTACAGTTGGTGGATAGCCTTTATAAATCAGAAAAGGGATCATCACTGCAAAACCAACTAAGAAGTCTAATAATGGAACTGCGACAGAACTTATTGGCATTAAAAGTCGAGGGAAATAGACCTTTGAAACTAAATTGGCGTTTCCTGTGATACTATTGCTGACTTGTTGAAATGACATGGCAAAGAAATTCCAAAAAATCACTCCAGTAAAAATAATAATTTGTAAAGGTATATCAGACTTATTTTCAATTTTAGCAACTTTATCAAAAGCGAAAACGAAAACTGAAACTGTTAATACAGGGCGAAAAATTGCCCACGCTACTCCAACAAATGTTTGTTTGTATTTTACTGTAATATCACGTAAAGCTAAAATAAAGAGCAATTCTTTGAATTTCCACAAGTCTTGCCAATAATATTTTTCTGACCTACCTGCCTCTATAACTGTTTCCTGCATACTATTTTGAATTAATTTCTCTTAATGATTCTTTAAAGGCTATATATATTATGGCTAAGATTAATCCAATTATTGAACCAATAATTATTCCTTTTTTTGTAGGATCAGGTTCTGCGGAGATTGGTAATTCTGCATCATCGATTCTACTTAATAAAGGAGTTTCTTTTGCCATTGAAAAATTCAGATTATCTAAATTTTTCATTGCTTCAAAATACATACCTTGCAATTGTCCACTATTAGTTTGTAATCTTTGTTGCTGAATCAATCCTTCTTGCACAATTATTTGCTGATTTTGATCTGCATATCGAGCAGCTTCACCTTGCGTTCTATAGAGTTCACGCTTCAAAGAATCAACTCTATGTTTAATTAAATCTCGTAATTCACGTGTCTTCTGAGTCTTAGTTTCTTTATAAAAGTCCGTAACAATTTTAAGATAAAGGTTTGCCCAAATATACGAAAGTGTGTCATTTTTGGTTGTAGCAGATATAGACAAAAATGTGGCTTTCTTACTATCATTTGCGACAACGGTGTAAGGCATCAAATAATTTTGAACTAATCTTACTTTTGAACGCTCATTAGTTGAAGCTGAATCATATTTTTCGTGCGTAAATTTGAATGTCTGCATTTCTTTATCATCTTCTAATTCATCCTTTAAAATACCACTTTTTTCAAGATAGTAATTTCCGAATATGTAACTTTTTCCAAATACATTCACTCTTTTTAAAAGTGCACGATTATAAAGATTTTTAGTTTTTAACAATTCAATAAAATTATCTCCAGTAAATAAACCAGCACTCGAGGAGTTGGCTCCGCTTATCCCGAATGCACTTGCTAAATCAGATAGTCCTCCGTTGTTACTTCCCCCACCATTTTCCATGTTAAAAACGATTTTAGCGATATAAATTGGAGGTTTTCTGGTTATAATTTCAAACAGATATCCGCCAGCTGTTCCTATTATAATGGCTAAAATAAGTATTTTCCAATTTCTGACTATAAGATTTTTGAAGGAAACCAATTTCTTAACTATATCGTTAAAAGAAAACTGATCTTCGGGTAATGAGTTATATTGATTATCTGACATTTTGACAAAGAAGGTTTTTATTTAAAGGTTCTAATTAAGGCTAATAATCCAACAGTACTTGTTATTACACCAGTAATTGTTGCAATTGTTTGCACAACTTGCTGCGAAGCACCTTGTCTGATGTTTAATCTTGGTACAACAATTTCAGAACCAGGTTCTACCTTTGGATAAATGTTAAAAAGACCTAATAATTTTCGAGTTCTATCGACAGAACCGTTTGCATAGACAATATATGAACGCCTTCTGGCAGATAAATCTGTAAATCCTCCCGATTCAGAAATATAATGTTTGAAAGGCATTCCAGCCAAAAATCTTGTTGAAGTTGGATACAGCACTTCTCCTTGCATGCGAACCGTCTGAGGTTCTTTAGGCACTCTGATTATATCACCATCTTGAAGAAGCATATTTGCACTACTTTCGGTATTATCTAAAGCCCTAACCAAATCAATTCCAATAGATTCTTCCGATTCCTCCTTTACTTCCTCAACTTTAACAGAAGCATCAGTACTATTGTCACTCAAGTCATTGAATTGCTTTCGCTTTCGATCAGCCTCTTGCTTACTAATTTTAAATTTGCGAACTAATGTTGCACCATTTGGATAAGCCTGTGCATTTAAACCTCCAACTCTTTTAAGAATATCCGAAATCTTTTCATCTTTTCTCTCAAGGGCATATACTCCTGGAAAAATTACTTGCCCTTCAACAGATATAAATTGTTGTTTTTCATAATTTGGAGAAGAACGAACAAATACTTCATCAAAAGGCTCAAGAATAAACTTTGAAGAGGTTTCATTAATTGATAAATCGCTATTTATTGAGAAATTGAATTTTTCACCAATCGTAGAAGTAATTTGACTTGGATCATCCTTACCGATGTTTTTCTTCCTTCTAATTACTTCAATTCGTCCAGTAGCAGCAGATTCTTTTAAACCTCCAGCTTTTTGAATTAAATCTTCTACGGTCATGTTTTTCACGTAAGGAAATGTGCCAGTAGGAGTAATTACAGTAGTACCAGTAGGTGTATCAGCCACGCCTGTTGAACTTGTTTCAGGGGTTGCGGCAACAACGGGAGCACTTCCTTTTACATTAATTTCTCCTTGTATTCTTACCGTATAATTTTCCATTAATTCCAATCCTGAATAAACAGTAATTATATCCTCTCTTTTAAGGACTACGTCAGGGGTTTTACCAGAGACTATATCATTATAATTTACCGAAATATTTTCTTTGGTTAAGTCATCTTGCAAACGAACTATTGAAATTCGGTTTAAGAATGCGTCCTGTTTAAAACCTTCGGCTCTTTTAATCAATTTTGTTAACGTTTGATTATCACTAACCGAATATCTGCCGCTTCTAAAAACTGCACCATTTAAAGTAATTGCATTTTCTGTTCTGTCCGTTAAAATTTGTTCTATCGTAATTACATCGCCATTTTTCGGATAGAAAGAGGATAATAAATCAAAATTTAAATCAATTAATTTTAAATCTTTATCAGTAAAACGTTGAATTTTTAACACTTGTTTATAAGCATCTGGGGCAAATCCATTGCCATATTCATTAATAATTTTTTCTAAGCTTTCATTAGGTAAGTTTTCAAAAATAGCAGGTTTCCTAATTCTGCCAACTATTTCAATTCGAGATTTATAAGCACCGACTTGAATTATATCTTGGTCTTGCAAAGTTATATTTTGACGAAGATTACCAGTTGTTAAAAGGTCATATAAATCAACCTGAGCAATTAACCTTTTATCTCTAATAACTCTTACATCACGGAATGTACCGTTTTCGTTTGGTCCTCC
>JANXML010000148.1 GCA_025354645.1 Arcicella sp.
ATGGCACAAGTAAGCCCCAAAGTCAAGCCCAAGACGTTGAGAGCGGTATAAGCCTTGTAGCGAAGCAGGGTTCGGTAGGCGATTTTTAGGTAGTTGCGTAACATGATTTTTATTTTTTGTATCTTTGAAAAAAACTTATTCTTATGCTTACTTACAGCCAGATATCTATTCAAGATTTACGAGATAAATTAGGCATAACGCTTGAAACCGAATCCTTTTTGCCAGAAATCAAGCCTTCAATAGTTCCAGATTGGTTAAGCACTTATCTGGAAATCAACAGACTTTCACCAGCCATCGCTAAATCAGAGAAAGCTGTTTCTGAAATGTTGATTACACCAATACTTTCTGCTGTTAAAGACCAAAATAAAGACCGAGTTGCCCTGTTCTCTGGTGAACCTTTTGCTGGCGGTGAACTTGTTGGTTTTTGCGATTTTATATTTGCTGCTAATCCAAAAGCGTACTTACCAGAACCTCCCATTTTAGTATTAGTTGAAGCTAAAAAACAAGACATTTACGGTGGAATTCCTCAATGTGTTGCTGAAATGTATGTGGCTCAAATAATAAATAAAAAAGCAAACATTAAGAGTGACACTGTGTTTGGTTGTGTAACCACTGGTACAGAATGGCTATTCTTGAAACTCACTGCCCAACGAGCCGTAACCGACCCTATAATTCTGTATTTCAACGATCTACCAAAAGTTATGGGCGTTTTTCAATATATGATCAACGAGTTTTTAGAATGCTAACTCAGCACATTTTCCATAACAACCTGCCCATCCAACATTCTAATAATTCTGTGTGCATATCTCGCATCATGTTCCGAGTGCGTAACCATCACCACGGTTGTTCCGTTACCATTCAAATCAGTCAATAATTCCATTACTTCATTGCCATTTTTTGAGTCCAAATTACCCGTTGGTTCATCGGCAAGAATCAATTTTGGATTGTTTACCACCGCACGAGCTACGGCACAACGCTGTTGCTGTCCACCCGATAATTGTTGTGGAAAATGGTTGCGACGGTGCATGATTTGGACTTTCTCTAAAACCGCTTCTACACGCTTTTTACGCTCGTCAGCATCAATACCCAAATACAACAACGGCAACTCAACGTTCTCATATACAGTGAGTTCGTCAATCAAATTGAAGGACTGAAACACAAAACCAATGTTGCGTTTGCGGAGGTCGGCACGTTTTCTTTCGTTGTAAGAAATCACTTCTTCGTTGTTGAATTTGAAGCTACCCGTATCGGCATCGTCCAACAATCCAACGATATTCAAAAGCGTGGATTTTCCACAGCCCGAAGGTCCCATGATGGCAACAAATTCACCATCTTTTACCTCAACAGAGATTTTGTTGAGTGCTACCGTTTCGATGTCTTCGGTACGGTAAATTTTTTCTAAATTGTTTATTTTTAACATTGTATTTTTGATTTTAATGAATGTCTGTAAATTGTTTTTAACAGGATTAAGGGATATGCAGGATGGACAGGATTTTTAAAATTGTTTTAACAGGATTAATGGATATGCAGGATGGACAGGATTTTTAAAATTATTTTAACAGGATTAATGGATATGCAGGATGGTCAGGATTTCTAAAATTGTTTTTAACAGGATTAAGGGATATGCAGGATGATCAGGATTTCTATTTTTTAGATAAAATACTATCTAAAAAATCCTTACTCATCTAAAAAAATCCTGTCCATCCTGTAAATCCCTTAATCCTGTTCTACTTCGGAGCTTTAATCACCAACTCCTGCATCTCCCCATAATTCTCATAACTACTCGTAACCACCTTATCTCCCACTTTCAAGCCGCCCATTACCTCATAAAACTCAGGATTCTGACGACCTAATTGAATATCAACTTTATAGGCTTTCGTGCCATTTTCGTTTACTTTAAAAATCCAGTTACCACCCGTTTGTTGATAAAAACCACCTTTTGACAATAGAATCGCCTGTGTATCATCACTCAACGAAAGGCGAACTTGTAGCGTTTGTCCACGGCGTACATTGCTTGGCGGTGTTCCCACAAACTCCATATCCACCTGAAAACGTCCATTCGTAACCTGTGAATAAACCTTTTTTACTTTCAATTTATAGTTTTTATCCCCAATCGTAAACTCGCCCATCAAACCGATGAAAACTCTTGAAATATAATGCTCATCAATATCTGCCCGAACCTTGAAACCGCTCAATACGTCAATCTGACCTAATCTTTGTCCACGAGTTTTCAACTCACCAACCTCCGCATTTCTGGAAGTTAATTGACCATCCACGGGAGCTTTTACGATTAAATCTTCCGCTTTCTTCCGCATCAAAGCCAACGTTGTTTGGTTGCGTTTGATGGTTTCACGCATCTGATTAATTTGCTGATTGGTCGTTACAGAATCTTGTTCCAAAGTTCGAGAAACTAACCTTCTTCTACGATTTTGATAATTATAAGCATTCAGCGAAATCTTATATTCCTGTTCAGAAATCACTTTTTCACGGTATAATCTTTCATTCAATTTGAATAATCTTTCTGCCTCAGCCACGCCATTATCAATATCCGCCTGTGAATTTTGATACTGAATGGTTGCTTGAGCCGCCAAATTGCGGGTATATTGCATTTGCGTTTGCAACGTAAAAACGGAAGTCTCTTGATTCGCCAATGACAATTCCAAATCCGTATTTGCCATTTTCATAATGGGTTGCCCTTTTTTCATCATCGCCCCATCCTCAACGTAAAGTTCCTCAACCCGACCGCCTTCGATGGCATCCAAATAAATGGTTTGTATTGGTAAAACGACTCCATTAATCGGAATAAATTCTTGAAAATTCCCCTTCGTAACCTCCGAAATCATCAAGCGGTCTTGCTCAACGTTGAGTTTAGATTTACCCGTTGTGTTGAAATAAGTTGTTGCAATAATGCCAATCAATGCCACCCCACCCACAATCGGAAGGATTCGTTTCATTGACCATTTATTTTTTTCTATTACTCTGTCCATGACTTTAATTGTTGAGTTGTGAGTGGTGAATATTAGGCTATCGGCTTTCGGTAATTGGCAGTCGGTTATTTTTTCGTAATAAATCCAACAACTCTATAAAATTCTATTTTTATCGAAAGCATGCTTTTAATAACATATCTAACAAATTAGTGCCAAAAATTTAACGCATTGATTTTCAGTAATTTACGTAAAAATTATAAAATAAAAGTGTTCGTTTTCGATACACTTTTTGTACGCAAACGGACAGGTGTACGTTTTTTGAAATGGGGATAATTATTGTTAATTTGCGTAGGTATTCAAACTTCCTCAAATTAATACTACCATCAACACCAAAAACCATGTCCAATAAAGTAAAACCTATCATTGCACCAAGTTTAGAAAGTGTTTATGAAGCCGCCGAAAGGTTGCGTGGCATTGCCGTTCATACGCCCTTGATGGAAAACATTATTCTATCAGAACGTTACGGAGCAAATATTTACTTAAAAAGAGAAGACTTGCAAATTGTCCGTTCCTACAAAATCAGGGGTGCATATAACAAAATGTCGAGGCTCTCGAAAGCTGAATTAGCGAAAGGTGTTGTGTGTGCCTCTGCGGGTAATCACGCTCAGGGATTGGCGTATGCTTGCCATAAAATGAAGGTGAAAGGGGCGATTTTTATGCCAACAACCACGCCAAATCAGAAGATTAAGCAAGTAAAAATGTTTGGTCGGGAAGATATTGAAGTAATGTTGATGGGCGATACTTACGATGATGCCGCCAAAGCTGCCAAACAATATTGTGAAGAACATCACGCCACTTTTGTGTCGGCTTTTGATGATTTGGATGTCATCACGGG